>QIKS01000072.1 GCA_003233025.1 Hellea balneolensis
CAGGAGCCGATATGTGCCGCCGTAACAATCATGGGGGGCGATAATCAGAGGGTCTTCGCCCAGCAAGTTAAACACCAGATCAATCGCCGCCATGCCTGATGAGGTGATAACCCCGCCGGCGCCACCTTCCATTTTAGCCAGGGTTTGCGCCAGCGCGTCCCGGTTAGGATTGCCGCTGCGGGCATAATCATAAGGCCCGATTTCGTCCAGCCCGGAGAATTTATAAGTACTGGTCAAATATAGGGGCGGCGTCACGGCACCGTAAGCCGTGTCTTGGCCAATATGGGAATTGACGCAAATGGTTTGATTGTTGTGTTTTTTATGCGGCATTGCGGCGCTCTTTGGTGAAATCTGCCAGTAAAGGCGCGAGGGCCTCGGTTTCCTTTAAAAAAGAATCGTGGCCATAGAGAGAGTTTATGGTGATAAAATCCGTTGGCCCCGCCAGTAAATCTGCCATGGCTTTCATCTCACAAGGCGGCACCAATTGATCGGAACTGGTGGCGATCAATGTTGTTGGCACGGTGATTTTTGCCGGGTCAATTTTGTGTAAATCAATGGATTCCGAGAGGGCTAAAAATCTGTTGATCGGCATAACTTTGTGATAATGCCGCCCCCGCGCTTCCAAATAATCACCAACATCAAAGCGGATAGAACCGGCTTCGCTCAGGCCCGCTACCGGCTTGGCGTCAAATCTTTGGGAAAACTCTTGCGCCGAGCGGTATGTGGTCATGGCCAGCTCGCGGGCCAGTTTCAGGCCTGCGTCGGGTCGACCTGCGTCCAGTGCCATCTCGATGATCCGTCTTTGGATACTGCGCACGCCAACGCCCATGGCAAAGGGCCGGTGCGCCGCGCCCAACACACAAAGCCGCCCAAGCCGTCTTGGATGATTTTGGGCAAATGCCAACGCCACCATGCCCCCGTAACTGGTGCCGATCATGGCACCGCATTGCTTGACCCCTAAATGATCAAGCAATGCGGCCAGTCTTTTTGCTTGATCATTTGTCGTTATGGTCAGCCGTTTTTGCGCATTTTTGCCCGTGGGGGCAAAATCAAACCCCAAAACCTGGTGCCGGTTTAGATCAATCGCCCCGCCCGGTGCCACAAGCTCGGCCCACCAACCCTTCCCATTGGTGGCGCTTAATGGATCTGCGTCTGCGATAAAGCGCGAGGCGGAAATTCCGCCGGGGATAACAATCAGCGGATTGCCGGGATGGCCATAAAGCCGGCCTCTGATAATATCGCCCTCCAAACAGTCACCATATTCTAAAATATGATCGCCGTAATCATGTTCAATATCGCGCGCCATGCCACGTCCTTACTTTGTGGTGCTAATATTCGCGCATGACAGAAAAGGAGATGAAGGATTTATCTATCCTTCTCCCTCATCTGTCGCCGATTTGCTTGTGACAAACCTTCGCAGGAATTAGCACCTTTCCGGATCGCCGTTGGCGTGTCCGGGGGTTGCTCCAGCTTCAAAGGGCCTTTCCCTCAGCTGGTCTTGATGAGTGGCCGTAAAGTGCAGACAAACCATCGGGGCGTCAAGAAGTTTCTTTGCAGGGCAAGGTTGGCGGAATTTCCCCATTAAAACCTGCAAAGCAGGCAACAGCATGGTTGACGAAATTACGGCGAGGGCCTACCCAATATCTATGACAAATACAAAATATGCGGATATTTCTGGCTTGGGTCACATTGCGGATGATTATGATGCTTTGTTGGTTGATATATGGGGGGTTATCCATAATGGGCGCGTGGCTTTCCCCGATGCTGTGGCCGCTTTGGAGCGGTTTCGCCGCGATAGAGGGCCGGTGGTGTTGATCTCCAATTCACCGCGCCCCGGCATTGCCATCCCGGCTCAATTTGACGAAATTGGGGTGCCGCACACCCTTTATGACGCCATTGTCACGTCGGGCGATGCGACCATAGACGAATTGGCGCGCCGTGCGCCGGGGCCGGCATTTAAGTTGGGGCCAGAGCGTGATGACGGGCTTTACGAAAATCTGGAGATGAATTTTACCGATTTGGACGCAGCAAAATTTATCGCTTGCACCGGGCTTTTTGATGACGAGGTTGAAACCCCGGACGATTATACGGAGATTTTGGCGCAAGCCCGTGCTTTGGCTTTGCCTCTGGTGTGTGCCAATCCTGATATTCGGGTTATGCGCGGTGACAAGATGATTTATTGCGGCGGGGCTTTGGCGCTTAAATACGAAGATATGGGGGGAGAGGTGATTTACGCTGGAAAACCCCACAAGCCTATTTACCGGCTGGCGCGCAGTTGGCTTTTGGAGGTTTCGGGCTACACAATCGACACATCGCGCATCTTGGTTATTGGCGATAATGTTCACACGGATTTGCTCGGCGCGCAAAATCAGGGCTATCCTTCTCTTTTTGTCGCCAGCGGCCTGGACGGCGGCAATGCGACGCCGATAAAAAGCCTGCTTGAAAAACATGGCATAATGGTAAATTATATGCTGCCCTCTTTGGCTTGGTAAGATAAAGAAAGCGCAGCTATGAGCAATAAACACGGATATTTTCTGGAAGATTTACACATCGGTATGTCAGCCGAGACCTCAATGGTGGTCTCAGGCGACAAAATCGATACATTTGCCGAACTTTCCGGTGATTTTAACCCGATCCATATGGACGCAGAATTTGCTGCCACCACACCCTTTGGCCGGCGCATTGCCCACGGCGCTTTGTCGGCGTCTTTAATCTCTGCCATTTTGGGCAATCAATTGCCGGGGCCGGGCGCGATATTTGTCGAGTTGAACATGCGCTTTCGCCGCCCGGCTTTTATTGACGACGAGATCACTGCCCGCGCCGAAGTGGTGGAGATCAACCAAAGGACGGGCCGCATAAAAATGAAGGTGTCTTGCATGGTGGGCGGCAAACAAATCATTCGCGGCGATGCGGGCGTGATTGTGCCCAAGCGCCCCAAAGAATAGCGCACACAAGCAAGCTGGTTTCATGCGAAAAATTAATCACTATACAGACTTAGATGCGTCCTTACGCGGCGCGGTCATTGCCTTGGGCAATTTTGACGGCATCCACCGGGGCCATCAAATGGTTATCCAAAAAGCGGCCCAAATTGCCAAGGATATGGGTGTTCCGGTGGCCGTGGCCTGCTTTCATCCCCACCCCAGTCGGTTTTTTAATCCAGACGCGCCGCCATTTCGCCTGATGTCCACCCGGATGCGCGCCGGGATTTTACAAAGCATGGGTGTTGATTTTCTCTATGAAATTCCCTTTGACAAAAAACTGACCCAAATGGATGACGCCAGCTTTGTCGAGCAAGCGCTTTACAAAGGACTGGGCGCTAAACATGTGGTGGTCGGCGAGGATTTTCACTATGGGCACAAGCGCTGCGGCGACTTTGCCAGCCTGCAAAAGCATTGCCAAGCGCGCGGTATTGGCGTTAGCGGCATCAAGCCGGTGAGCTTGCACCAGTCTTACGGTAAATATGGCTCGACCGAAATCCGTCAGGCTTTACGCGACGGCGATGTGTTTTTCGCCGCCCATATGTTATCGCGCCCGTGGATGGTCGACGGCGAAATTATGCTTGGCGATCAATTGGGCCGCACATTGGGTTTCCCGACCGCCAATCTTTATTTTGGCGACCGCATCCGGCCCAAGCCCGGAATTTACGCCGCCGAATGCCGGCTCGACGGTGAAAGTTTGTGGCGGCCCGGCGTTGCCTATGTCGGATCACGGCCAACGGTGGACGGCAAGGATCACCGGTTGGAAATGCATATTTTTGATTTCGACGCCGATATTTATGGCCGGATCCTGGACGTCGCCTTTCGCAGTTTCATCCGTGATGATGTAAAATTTGACGGGCTTGAAGCCCTGACCAACCAAATGAAAAAAGACGCCGACGGCGCGCGGGCGATTTTTGGGATATTGCCATGATCCCCTGCCAGTGCCATTGACCAAATGGCGTTTATTTTTTCACGCACTACCCGGTAAAAACCTTGTCGAAAAACGCAGCAATCGCATTTGCTGTTTCCTTTGGTTTATCAAGGCTCGGCCAGTGGCCCGCACCAGTATAAATTTGGTTGTTTATACCCGACCGCTCTATCCATTTACGGGTCGCTTTTGGCGTGCTTTCCTTCGACCAGTAGTAAAGTGAAGGCTGCGCCATATCTTTGTAAGATTGACCCAGTTCATTGCCAACACTGATGCGCTTGGCGTCGCACCCCAATCGCCACATTGCCATGGCATTTGCAACCACCGCGCCTGCGTAATAGCGCCTGTATGTATCAGAGCTTTGGCCCCGTTCCCAAACTTGCTTGAGGAATTCGCGCTTAAATTCATGGGGGTCGTCATAATTTGCAGCCTTGCCAGTGAAGAAGGCATCGTCGGGCGTCAAATTGCCTTCAATGGAAAACAGTCCGCTGATTTTATCCCCTAATATGGCCGCCGTTTTCACACATATTGTGGCTGCTATAGAATGGCCAACAAGGCCCACAGCCCGCCCCTTTGGAATGTAATTCTCGATCAATTCAGACAAAGCATGTGCATGCTGGGCGGCTGTATTGACGCCGTCACGTCTTGGGGACGCCCCAAATCCCCATAAGTCAACGGTCACTAAATGATAACGTTTTGCCAGTTCACAAGAAAATAATGGTTCGAACAAATATCCATTGTCAGGGAAACCAGCGAGCAATATGAGTGTCGGCGCATCTATGGGGCCAACAGTTCTTAGAAAGGCGCCATCAACAATGTCTATACTATTTGTCATATATTTGTCTTTTTTGCGTGTTTGCCATGCCTGGCTGTGTTACCCCGCGCCTATGAAACCATTTATGTGCATGTCTATACGAATTATCAGCCCAGCTTCTTAAAGAAAGCTGGGATAATTGAACTTGCCCTAAAACTGATTTAACGTAAAGATATTTCCATGACAGATAAGACAACAACCCCAACCAGCGGGCGCGATTACCGCGAAACATTATTCCTTCCCAAGACCGATTTCCCTATGCGCGCCGGGCTGCCAAAAAAAGAACCTGAATGGCTGGCCCATTGGAATAAAATTGATCTGTATAACACCCTGCGCAAACAAAGCGCGGGACGAACAAAATATATCCTGCATGACGGCCCGCCCTATGCCAATGGTCATATCCATATCGGCACGGCCATGAATAAAATCCTCAAAGACATGGTGACCCGCGCCCACCAGA
>QIKS01000230.1 GCA_003233025.1 Hellea balneolensis
GCGAAATATTCGACAATGTGCATGTCGAAATCTTCACCGCCGAGAAATGTATCGCCGTTGGTCGCTTTGACTTCGAAAACTCCGTCGCCAATTTCTAAGATGGACACATCAAATGTACCGCCGCCCAAATCATAAACGGCGATAGTTTTGCCGTCTTCTTTATTCATGCCATAAGCAAGCGCGGCAGCCGTTGGCTCATTGATAATCCGCAACACTTCAAGCCCGGCAATTTTACCGGCGTCTTTGGTGGCTTGGCGCTGGGCGTCGTTAAAATAAGCCGGCACGGTGATCACCGCTTGTGTGACTTTGTCACCTAAATAATCCTCTGCCGTTTCTTTCATTTTTTGCAAAATGATCGCCGACACTTCCGCAGGCGACATGTCTTTTTTCGGCCCCTTAACATAGGCATCGCCGTTCTTACCTTTGACAATATCATAAGGAACCAATTTGGCGTCTTTCTTGACCAAAGGGTCAGTGAACGGACGGCCGATCAGGCGCTTAATGGCGTAATAAGTATGGTCGGGATTGGTAACCGCTTGACGGCGGGCCGGTTGACCAACAAGCCGGTCGCCAGCCTCATTAAAAGCAACAACCGACGGGGTGGTGCGTTGACCTTCCGAGTTTTCAATAACCCGGGGTTTGTCGCCGTCCATAACAGCAACGCAAGAATTGGTGGTTCCCAAATCAATACCAATGACTTTAGCCATAATTATCTCCAAATATGCGGCCTCTTATCCTCGGCCAATTGTTTGTCCTTGTGTGGATTTTCATCCTTCACTGGCCATATGGGAGAGATTTTTGCCGCTACAAGGGTTTGACTGTGATTCCTTGCAATTTTTTACCCCCCAGTGCAAAAATACGCTTATGACCACGTCATTTCCCAAGGGTTTTAGGTATAAACCTGAATATTTCGATAAAACTGCGCAAATCGCCCTGCTGGCAGCGGTAACAGATGCAGTACGCGGCCCGGCGCCGTTCTTTCAAGGCAAAATGCCACGCACCGGTCAACCCTTGTCCGTGGTCGGCAGTAATTTTGGCCCGCTCGGCTGGGTGGCGGATATTACCGGCTACCGCTATGATAAAGTCCATCCCAAAACCGGCAAGCCTTGGCCGCCATTACCAGATTTATTGCTCAATTTATGGAACGACGTAACCGGCTACCCCGCCCCGCCCGAAGCCTGTTTGATAAATTGGTACCGGGAAGGGGCGACAATGGGCATGCATGTGGACGCGGACGAACATAATTTGGGCGCGCCTATTGTTTCGGTGTCCTTAGGCGACCCGGCGCGGTTTCGTATTGGCGGGCCAAAGCGCGGCGGCAAAACCCACAGCTTAAAAGTATCCAGCGGCGATGTTGTCATCATGAGCGGCGCGGCGCGGGCCTGTTATCACGGCGTTGATAAAATTTTCCATGGCCAAAGCACATTGGTGCCACAGGGCGGGCGGATAAATCTAACCCTGCGGCGGGTTCATAAAGTTGACCCTAGAGCGCTCTAGTTTTGCGTAAAAAGTTCCGCCAATTTCTCTGTCATCACGCCGCCTAATTCTTCAATGTCGGTAATGGTGACGGCGCGGGTATACCAACGGGTGACATCATGATTGATGCCGATCGCGATCAGCTCAACCTCGGAGCGGTTTTCAATCTTATCAATAACCTGGTGCAAATGGCTTTCCAAAATCCCGCTTTTATTGCGCGACTGGGTCGCGTCATCAACGGGGGCGCCGTCGGATATGACCATCAAAATCCGGCGCTGCTCTGGCCGGGCCATCAAGCGCCCAAAAGCCCATTCCAGCGCCTCGCCGTCTATATTTTCCTTCAGCAAGCCCTCACGCATCATCAAGCCGAGATTGTATTTTGCCCGTCGCCACGGCATGTCGGCGGATTTGTAAATAATATGGCGCAAGGCATTGAGCCTGCCGGGAGCGGGCGGTTTATCCGCCGCCAGCCAGTCTTGAAACGGCGCACCGCCTTTCCACGCTTTGGTGGTAAAGCCCAAAATCTCCGCCTTGACGGCGCAGCGCTCCAAAGTGCGGGCCAAAATATCAGCACAAACCGCTGCCGTCATAATGGGCCGCCCGCGCATGGAGCCTGAATTATCAATGAGAATTGTCACCACGGTATCGCGAAATTCCGTTGCTTTTTCTTGCTTAAAAGAAAGTGGATAGGCCGGGTCGATGATAATGCGGGTCAGGCGGGCAGCGTCCAAAACCCCTTCTTCAAGATCAAAGCTCCACGAGCGCTGTTGCTGCGCCATCAACCGTCTTTGCAGGCGGTTGGCCAGACGGGCAATAACGGTGCTCAGCCCGCTCATATGGCCGTCCAGATACGTGCGCAAGCGTTCCAGCTCGTCTGGCTCGCACAAATCTTCCGCCTTGACCACCTCGTCATGGCTCGTCGTAAAAATGCGGTAAGGCGGTGGTGCATTGCTTAAGGGTTGCGCCCTCTGGTCAGGGCGTCGGGCTTGGTCGTCAGGATTGCCGTCCCCGTCCACATCATCCCCGTCGATCATGTCCTGGCCTGCGCCGTCCGCGTCGCCTAGGGCATCGGCCTGGCTTAGCTCGGCGCTGCCCGGCTCGCTTTCGTCTTGCTGGTCTTGGGCGTTATTGGGGTTTTCCTCCTCCCCTTGACGGGCCTCCTCATCTGCTTCCTCGCCGGGGTCAAGCGCCGTCAGCTCTCCGTCCAAATCCAGCGCGCGCAACAACGCATTGGCAAGCCGGGAAAAATCGGCCTGATCGTCCAGGTTTTGCGCCAAGGCGGAAAGCTCGTCTTCTGCCATCTCTTCCATAAAACTGCGCCACACCCTCATAAGCCCTTGAGCTGTGCGCGGGGCGGGGCGACCTGAGAATACTTCTCGCGCCCAAACCCCGACGGCTTCCGCCAGGGGCGCATCTTGCTTTGTCAGACCCGGCGCGTCAAAGCCCTTACGTTTGCAGCGCGCCTCCTCGTGTGCCGATAAATTATCGCCGACCCCGTCCAATATATGACTTCCCAAAGCTTCGATACGGGCTTGCTCTAACGCCTCGCACACCGCTCGCGCCGGGCCGGGGGCGGGCAGAGTTTCGGCGAAAATTTGCGGGTCGTGCAAGGAAAGCCGCAAAGCCAAAGCGTCCGCCTCGCCTCTGGATTTGGCCAAGGCTTCGGGGGCGAGCTGGCTGGCGGGCAAAGGCAGCAGGATTTGCGTGCCTTCGCTTGTGTTGGCAATCCCCCCGACATTGCCGCCGAAACGAATTTCCAGTTCTTTGTCTTGCGAAAGCGCGCGGGTCGTGGCGCCCAGGGCGCGTTTATAAGTATCGAGGGGGGTGCTTTCGGGCACGCGGTTTAAGCCACCATAATGGCGGCGACGCTTTCGCTCAGGTCTTCGCCAAACGCTCTTTGGTAAAATTCGGCAATAACCGGACGTTCCAGCTCGTCACATTTATTGAGAAAGGTCAAACGAAAGGCAACGCCAATATTGTCGTCAAAAATGCGGGCATTTTGCGCCCAATTCATCACCGTGCGTGGCGACATCAGCGTGGAAATATCTCCGGCCATAAAAGCATTCCGGCTCATATCGGCCACCCTTACCATTTTGGCGATAATATCGCGACCCTCTTTGCTGTCATAGCTGGGCGAGCGGGCCAAAATGATTGCGGCTTCGGCGTCATGGTCGAGATAATTTAAAGTGGCGACAATTTGCCAACGGTCCATTTGACCTTGGTTAATTTGCTGGGTGCCGTGATAAAGCCCGGTGGTATCGCCCAGCCCGACCGTGTTCGTCGTCGAAAACAAACGAAAAGCACTGTGGGGGGTGATGACCCGGTTTTGGTCAAGCAATGTCAGCCGACCTTCGGCCTCCAATATTCTTTGGATAACAAACATAACGTCCGGGCGGCCCGCGTCATATTCATCAAACACCAAAGCAACGGGGTTTTGTAAGGCCCAAGGCAGCAATCCTTCGCGAAACTCCGTCACCTGCTTGCCGTCCTTGAGGACAATGGCGTCCTTGCCAATAAGATCAATGCGCGAAATATGACTGTCGAGATTGATCCGCACCAAAGGCCAATTTAGCCGGGCGGCGACCTGCTCAATATGGGTTGATTTGCCCGTGCCGTGATAGCCTTGCACCATAACGCGGCGATTGTGGGTAAAACCGGCCAAAATCGCTTTGGTGGTTTGCGGATCAAAGCGGTAGGCTTTGTCCACAGGCGGGGTATGTTCACAAGGCTTGCTAAAGGCGGGCACCTGTATGTCAACATCTAGGCCAAATGCTTTTTTTGCAGACACTTTGGTGTCGGGTTCAAATACCGGGAAAATATCGCTCACAGGAATGCCCTTTAGGTTAAATTGGTTGTTTTCAAAACCTTATAGGCTTTGACCACGCGTTGAAAAGAGGCTTCTGTGGTCCGGTCGCCGCCATTGGCGTCCGGGTGAAGTTGTTTGACCAATTGGGTATAACGTTCGCGCACCATTTTTGGCCCGGAAAATTCATCAAGACCCAAATCATTGAGGGCTTTAATCTGAAGTTTGGTCAACCGGCGGCGCGGCGCTTCTGCCGCAGCTTCGTCGCCTTCGCCAAAAATATTATAATCATCGGCAAAGGCCGCTGTGCCCGCTTTCGCTTTCTTGCGGGCTTTGGCCCGCTCGCCCGTATTTTTACGCACGTCCCATGTCGGCCTATGTCCGTGGCGCGCGCCAACTTGCCACTGCGTAATATCGGCGTCGCTCATACCGGAGAAGAAATTCCAGTTTTTATTGTATTCACGGGCATGGGCAGCGCAGAAATAATAATATTCGCGCAATTGGTCGGGGTTTTTGGGCGCCTTGCAGCCACCTTTGGAAACACAGCCGGCCCATTCACAAGGACGCTCTTCCGGTTTTAGTTTTTGCCCCGGCGGCTTTATCCTGATATCAAGGCCCTTGGGGCGGTATTTAAAATCGTCTGTCATAGTGTGTACACTTTATATTTTAACGTAAAATAAGGGAAACTAAAATGGGACACATCGCCGATACGATCAAGGAAAAACTTGAGCAAAATTTCAACCCTGTGCATTTGGAGGTCATTGACCAGTCCCATAAACACGCCCACCATGCCGGCGCAAAAGCCCATGCCCAAAAACACGGCCATGAGCCGGGCAGCGGCGAAAGCCATTTCCATGTGAACATTGTCTCAAAAAAATTCAAAAACCTCAAC
>QIKS01000200.1 GCA_003233025.1 Hellea balneolensis
GTCTGACCTTCACCAATTTCGGGGGCAATAAAACTGACTTTCACCTGGTTCTCCTATCGTGTTTTTAATCTTCAAATCTATCAGTGGAAAATAATAAGCATCTAATATAAAAGGGCAACAGAAACAAAAGGTATTTTTTGGCTATGAAACTCGTACAGAAATATTTTCTACGCCAAGCCTTTGTGCCGCTTGTTTTATCCTTGGGGGCTTTGTCCTTGCTGGCCTTGCTGACCCAGAGCCTTTCCACGCTGGATTTAATCGTCGAAAACCGGCAATCGGCGACGACATTTCTCTATATTACCGTGCTGGCATTGCCACAATTATTCAGTATTATTCTGCCCTTGGCCGTGTTTATCGCCATGCTTTACACCTTAAACAAGCTCAATGTGGATAGCGAGCTTGTGGTGACCAAAGCTTCCGGGTTCAGTCCCTGGCAAATTGCCAGCCCGGCTTTGCGCATAGCCGCCTATATGTTAATCGTTCACCTCATCATTAATCTGTTCATACAACCCCTATCATTTAGACAAATGCGCGAAGCCTTGCTGGATGTGCGAACCGATGTGGCGTCGCGGCTCATCCGCGCTGGCGAATTTACCCAACCCACTCCCGGCTTCACCATTTTCACCAGTGCGACCTTGCCGTCTGGGCGTATGCGCGATGTTTTTATCTTTGATGAGCGCAGCACCCAAACCCCCGTCACCTATTTTGCCAGCGAAGGGCAAGTCAGCAATATAGAGGGACGCACCAATTTCACCTTAATCGACGGCAGTGTTCACTTCCTGACAAAAACCGGCACGATGGATTTGACCGACTTTGCCTCAAACACCTATGATCTTACCGATATTCTTGTTGTTGACCCCGTCTTGCGGCTCAAAACATCGGACCGGTTTTTGCACGAACTGCTATTTCCAGATCCTGCCGATTATACGACCCTGCGCCGCAAAAACGAATTTTTGGCCGAAGCCCATGCCCGGCTGTCAACGCCCCTTTATAATATTGCCCTGACACTTTTGGCTTTGGCGTTTCTTGTTCGTGGTGAACATAAAAAAATGGGATATGGCCGCCGGATTGCCTTGGCGGCAATCATCGGCTTTCTTATCCGCCTTAGCGGATTTACCCTGGCTTCATCCGCGGCAGATAACCCGGCCTTAAACGGCATGCAATACGCATTGCCCCTTGTCACATCTTTCGTCGCAGCCTGGTATTTACTGCGCAAAAAACCTGTGCCCAAGCTGCTGCGCCCCCTCCCCAAACGGCAGAGCATATTGTGATTTCAACCTTAAACCGATATATCGCCTGGCGAAGCTTCCTCGGCATTGCCACAGCCTTTTTCATCATCACCAGCATCATCATGCTGGTTGATTTTGTTGCCCTGTCGCGTGATATTGGCGCGGACAATCAATTATCCATGTTAAATGTCTTGTCCCTCACTGCCCTAAATGCGCCCAGACTGGTTGAGGAAACCATACCATTTGTTGTTTTGTTTGGCGTTATGGGGGCGCTATTTGCTCTCAATAAGCGCTCGGAATTGGTGGTGATGCGGGCATCGGGTTTATCGGCTTGGCGGTTTTTGCGGCCAACACTTGTTTTGATTTTTTCCTTAGGCATTGGCTGGTCTATGGCCTTTAATCCTTTGGCCGCTTTGTCCGGGCAATATTATGAAAGCGTCACCCAAAAAATCACCGGCGAAGACGCAAGCAGCCAATCGGCCAAAGAAATTTGGCTGCGCGAGGGGGATGAGGACGGCCAATTGGTTATTCATGCCCGCTCCTCAGATACGGCCACGCACACGCTCTATGATGTGGTTTTTTATTATTTCGATTTCGACCAAACCGGACGGCCGAGGTTTTCGTCGCGTTATGACGCCAAAAAGGCTGAGCTGTTACAAGACAATTATTGGGTGTTAACATCGGTGCGCGAAAATGTGCGTGGCCAACCCAGCCGGACATATAACACCATAACCGAAACCACAAATATCAGCTGGGAAACCTTGCGCACCCGCACCCAAACCAGCAAGTCCCCTCCATTTTGGAAAATTCGCGGCGAAATTGCCAAAGCCAAGCAAGCTGGTTTTGACCCGCGCAGCCTGGTCATGCAATTTCACAAGCTTTTAGCCCTGCCTTTGACCCTCATCGCTATGGCGGTCATCGCGGCCGGCGCCTCTCTTAATATGAACCGCGAAGGCGGCGCTTTGCGCTTGCTGATTATCGGCGGGATTTTAGGGTTTGGCGTATATTTCGCCGATAATGTCATTGGTGCTTTCGGCCAAAACGGAACCTTGCCCCCGATTTTAGCCAGCTGGATTGTCCCGGCCGTCACCCTGTGTCTCGGCTTGGTGTTTTTATCAAAAATAGAAGACGGGTAATATCCTACCAACTGAAGTGTTTTATTGCGTTGGCAATAAAAATGCCTATGTTGTGGCAAAACTACCGAAGGAAACAAGCGTGAAAAAAATTTCCAAAGCCCTATTGTCTGCTCTTGTGCCCCTTTTGGCATTCGCGAGCTTGCCAGCAAGCAGCTTTGCCCAAACGGCACATGGCATCGCTTCTGTGGTCAATGACGATATCATCACCACATATGATCTGAGACAGCGCGCCCTGTTCATGATGGCCATACAGGGCATCCAGCAACCGACAGAAGAAGACCAACAGCGACTTTTGGGTCAAGCTTTGCGCAATCTTGTCGATGAAAAGCTGCAAATGCAGGAAGCTCAAAAATTTAGTTTAACCATATCTGATGAAGCCGTTCTGCGCGGCGTCGAGCGCATTCTTTCGCGAAACGGGGTGCAAATTGATGCCTTTGCCCAACAGCTTGCAAGTGCAGGCATATCCATCGGCACCATGCAAGATCAAGTCAGATCTGATACCGCATGGCAGCGGATTATCGGCGGACTTTACGGCGACCGTATTCGTATCAGTGATGCGCAGATTGATGAAACCTTAAACCGGATCATTGCGACAGCCGACAAACCAAGTTACCGAATTTCAGAAATTTATATCGAAGCAACACCTGATATTGGCGGCATGGAAGGGGCTATGCAAGGCGGAACGGCCATGATTGAACAGCTTAAACAAGGCGCACCATTTCCAGTCTTGGCCCAGCAATTTTCCTCCGCCCCTTCAGCCGCAAAGGGCGGTGATATTGGCTGGATCAGAGAGGGTGAATTGCGTGAAGAGTTAAATGCGGTGATTGTCCAAATGGAAGAAGGGACGGTTTCAAACCCCATTGCCGTACCTGGCGGTGTCTATGTTGTTGCCTTGTTGGGCAAGCAAGTTTCAGAGTCTGAAACTTTCTACACCCTCAGACAAATCAATTACCAATTTGACGATGAGGCCGACCTGCCGAGCGCGCAATTGGCGATTGGGCAGGCCAGCGCCGCGATACAATCCTGCGGTAGCCTTGAGAACGATATCAAAGCTTTTGACGGTATTGCAACCGTCGATATGGGCGAAATAAAATCCGCTGATCTTTCCGCAGAAATTTTGGATACCCTCAGCAAAACCGACGAGGGGAGCGTCTCAGAACCCTTGAGCCTGCCGAACACACTTGTCTCCTTGATGGTGTGTAAGCGCGAACTTAGGGGCTCGAACATTCCTTCGCGCGATGAGGTGGAAAACAATTTGCTCTCCCAGCAAGAGGCCCAAATTTCTCGTCGTCATCTGCGCGACCTTCGCCGAAATGCCACCATTGTTACCCGGTAATAGTCTAGCCCTAACCATGGGCGACCCAGCCGGGATTGGCCCCGAGATTACGCAAAAAGCATGGCAGAAATTGCGCGACGATCCCACGATGGCGTTTTTTGTTATTGGCGATCCTGCACTCTACGAAAACGCGGCAATTATTGACCATCCGCAAGACGCCCGCCGGGTATTTAAGAGCGCCCTGCCCGTCTACCCGATTGATTGCCCGCCCGCCCCGCCCGGAAAACCGAACATTAAGACCGCGCCGGCCATTTTGAAGTCCATAGAATTGGCGACCAATTTTAGCCTGCAAAACCAGGCCGCCGGTGTGGTAACAAACCCTATTGCCAAAGATTTGCTGTACAAAGCCGGTTTTGATTTCCCCGGTCATACGGAATATCTGGCCGAGCTGACCAAATCCGCACCTGCGCCTTACGAGCGCGGCCCGGTCATGATGTTGTGCGCCGAGAACATAGAGCCGCCCCTGCGGGTGGCGTTGGCCAGCATCCATATCCCGCTTGGCGCCGTTAAAGCCGCCGTCACCAAAGACCTCATCATCAATGCGGCGCGGGTGATCGACGGGGCGCTCAAAACCGATTTTGGCATTCCAAAGCCGCGTATCCATATGGCCGGGCTGAACCCTCACGCTGGCGAAAACGGGACATTGGGCCGAACGGAGCTGGAAATTTTAAACCCGGCGGCGGCGGATTTGCGCGCCGAGGGCATTAATATCAGTGACGCCCAAAGCGGCGACACATTGTTTCACGCCGAAGCGCGGGCGGGTTATGACGCCGTTTTGGCCATGTATCACGACCAAGGCCTGATCCCTGTCAAAACCCTGGATTTTCACGGCGGTGTCAACACCACGCTTGGCCTGCCCATAATTCGCACCTCCCCCGATCACGGAACCGCCTTTGATATTGCCGGCAAGGGCAAAGCCCGCCCCGACAGCCTCATCGCCGCCCTCGCTGCTGCCCGCAAATTTAGCAACAACCGAACCGCCCTTCATGGATAATCTTCCCCCCTTGCGAGACGTATTGCGCCAGCACAATCTCACCGCCAAAAAAAGCTTCGGCCAGCATTTCTTGCTGGATTTAAACCTGACCGATAAAATTGCCCGCTTGTGTGCGCCCCACCCCGTGGTCATTGAAATTGGCCCCGGCCCCGGTGGCCTGACCCGTTCCTTGCTAGCTGCCGATACAAATCACCTAATCACCATTGAAAAAGACGATCGGTTTTTACCCATTTTGGCCGACATTAAAGCCCAAAGCCCTGAGCGCCTGACCATTATCAACGATGATGCTTTGCAGGTTGATATTGGCGGCCTCAGTGATATCCGCCCTTTGCGTATTTGCGCCAATCTTCCTTATAATGTCGGGACAAAATTGTTGATTAACTGGCTGACGGCCACCCCGGTTTTTTGGGATAGAATGGTGCTTATGTTGCAATATGAAGTGGCCCAACGCATCAGCGCCCAGCCTTATGGCCGGCTGGCCGTGCTGGCCCAATCCGTGGCAAGCGCCCATATTGCCTTGCGCGTGCCCGCCGCCGCTTTCACCCCGCCGCCCAAGGTGGATAGTGCGGTGATTGTCTTCGATATATTGCCCGTGCAAGACCGGTTTTCTGATCTTAAAACCCTGGGTCAAATCACCGCCGCCGCCTTTGGGCAACGCCGTAAAATGCTGCGAAAATCATTGCAAATGCTGGCGAAAGATTGGGATATTTCTTTAGCCCAGTGGTTGGAGTTGGCAAGCATTGACCCTAGCATCCGCCCCGAAACCCTTGACGTTGAAGGCTTTCACAAATTGGTTAAAACTGCAAAATCTCTTTCTATCCGCCTTGGCTCAACCGTTTAACAAAGGCGCTTAGCCATAATTGGCGGCGGCGCTTTAAGCGCTCAGTGCTGATAACACCGCGGACTTCGCTTAAGGCCGTGTCCAAATCCTCATTGACAATCACATAATCATATTCGGCCCAATGGCTAATCTCGGCTTCGGATTTGGCCATGCGCCCGGCGATAACCGCCTCGCTGTCCTGGGCGCGACTGTGCAATCTGCGTTCCAATTCGCGCTGGGAAGGCGGGAGGATGAAAATTTTAACGAGGTCGTCCCCTGCCGCCTGAGTAAGCTGTTGGGCGCCTTGCCATTCAATGTCAAAAATAATATCGCGGCCTTGCGCCAATGCCGCCTCGACGGGGCTGCGCGGCGTGCCGTAATAATTACCGAAAGCCTTGGCATGTTCCAAAAACTCTTGTGCGTCTCGCATTTCCCCAAAGCGGGTTTTGCTGACAAAAATATAATCCTG
>QIKS01000125.1 GCA_003233025.1 Hellea balneolensis
GTTCTTATCATGCATGGTATAAATCAAGCAAGAAGGAGATAAAGATATGATTGATTTATACACAGCAGCGACCCCCAATGGCTGGAAAGCCAGCATCACACTGGAAGAATTGGGCTTACCCTATGAGGTCAAAGCGATCGATATTTCTGCTGGCGCGCAAAAAGAGGATTGGTTTTTAAAGATTAATCCCAATGGTCGCATCCCGGCAATTGTTGATCGGGATAATGGGGATTTCGCCGTTTTTGAAAGCGGTGCTTTGATGATTTATCTGGCGGAAAAAACCGGCAAGCTTTTGCCAAGTGATGTAAAAGGCCGCTCGCAAGTCATCCAATGGCTGATGTTTCAAATGGGCGGTATCGGCCCGATGATGGGACAAGCCAATGTGTTTTATCGTTATTTCCCGGAAAAAATCCAGGCGGCCATTGACCGCTATCAAGCCGAAAGTTCGCGCCTATTTGGCGTTTTGGACGGGCAACTCAAAGACAATGAATATCTGGCTGGTGATTACTCCATTGCCGATATTGCCAATTTTTCCTGGGTGAGAATTCATGAATGGTCGGGTGTCGACATCGAACCCTTTGCCCACTTGCAAAGATGGCTTGGCGCGATTTCAGAGCGGCCTGCGGTTATTGCCGGGCTTAATGTGCCTTATAATCTCGAAGAACGCATGGCCGCCCAAAAAGAAAACGAAGAAGATTTTAAAGAAAAAGCGCGCAAAATGCTGGTGACCAAAAATAGTTAAAAGAACAACGGCCCAAAAATTCCCTTCAAACAAGATACAGCTTTGCTTCCCCGTGTTTTGTTTGTTGTGCCTGAAGCGCGGGAGAACTTCCCTCCAGAGTTTTCGTCAAATCTTCGACTTGCTCGATTATCGCGCATAGCGTGCTTGCGCAACATGGCATCAAAGCGTATCACCCCCTGATGAGCGGACTTTTATATGTCGCCCTTGGCGGGGCTTTGGGGGCGAGCGGGCGTTATTTGCTCGGGGGTTTCCTATCTCAAACCATAGGGACGGGCTTTCCCTGGGGGACATTGGCCGCCAATGTGTTGGGCGGATTTTTGATGGGTATATTGGTTGCGTGGCTGGCATTTCGGGTGTCAGAAGGGGAAAATATACGCTTGTTTTTAGGCGTTGGCCTGCTCGGCGGTTTTACAACATTTTCAGCATTTTCCCTGGAGACCATCCGCATGATGGAACATAAAACATACACACTGGCCGCCAGTTATGTTTCGGCCTCGGTTGTCTTTTCCCTCTTGGCGGTCTTTTTGGGCTTGGCTTTGGGTCGTAAGATATTGGCCCTGCCATGAGCGGCGTTCAGAAAATATATGTCGAGGAAGCGGATGATGGCTCCCGGCTTGACCGTTGGTTTAAGCGTCATTTTCCCCACATCCCCCATGGCCGGGTTGAAAAGCTTTTGCGCACCGGGCAATTGCGGGTTGACGGCAAAAGGGCCAAGGGCAAAGCGCGGCTGGAAAGCGGGCAAATGGTTCGTATTCCGCCTCTGCCTGAACCCGGCGAGAAACCACCGCCGCGCCGGATTTCAGACGCAGATGCTAACTTCATGCGCGCCATGGTTCTGTACGAAGACAATGATCTTATTGCCCTCAACAAACCTGCCGGACTGGCCGTACAAGGCGGAACAAAAACGTCGCGCCATATTGACGGCCTGCTGTCGGCGCTTGCCTATAAGGGAACGCCGCCGCGACTTGTCCACCGGCTGGATAAGGATACCACCGGCGTTTTGGTTGTTGCCAAAAACGCCAAATCTGCCGCCTGGATTGGCAAATGCTTTCAAAACCGGCGGGCGCGCAAGGTTTATTGGGGCGTCACCAATGGTGTCCCGCGCCCGATGAGCGGTGAGGTTAAGGGCTATATGCTCAAAGGCGAAGGCGAGGATGGCCGCGAGGTCATGACGGCTGTTCGCCACGGCAGCGAAGGTGCCAAACACGCCCGCACTCTTTATCAATGCGCAGCGCAAGCGGGCAAACGCGCCGCATGGGTTGTCATGCAGCCCTTAACCGGGCGCAAACATCAATTGCGTCTGCATATGCATTTGCTGGAGACACCTTTGGTTGGCGACAGGAAATATAGCACGGACAGGGAATTTCCGGGCGGGCTTGAGGACAAGTTGCACCTACATGCAAAATCCCTGACATTGCCCCACCCCGATGGGTCGGAGATTTATCTCGAAGCCCCATTGCCGCCTCATATGCGTCATGCTTTTGAGCTGCTGGGTTTTGACGCGAATGCAACCATAGAGCTTATGGACGAATAATGGCCAAACGGTTTTATAAAACTGTTTTGGTGCAAAAAAGCGAAAGCGGTTATGGGGTAAATCTGGACGATCGGATATTAAAAACGCCGGGCAAGCAAAGTTTGGTATTTAGCCATAAAGCCCACGCCGAGCTTGTCGCAGAAGAATGGCGGGCGCAAGGCATAGAGATTTTGCCCCAAACCATGCCCTGTACGCGGCTTGTCAATGTGGCTTGTGAATTGACGCCGACGCAAAGGCCAACGCTTATTGACGAATTTGTCAGCTATATGGCCAATGATTTACTGTGTTTTCGCAGCCCCGCCCCGAAAGATTTAACCGCGCAGCAGGGTAAATCTTGGCAACCGGTTTTGGACTGGGCGGCGGATAAATACGGACTTGTTTTAAAAACAACAAAGCGACTTACCCCGCCCAAGCAACCCCGCACTTCCTTGCAGGCAGCGCGCAAAATTGCGGCGGGGCTTGATGATAAAAACCTGACTTTATTGTTGCATTTTACCGCAAGCTTTGGCTCCGCCCTGTTGGGCCTTGCGGTCATGGAGGGGCATATTGACGCCGCAACTGGTTTTGGGCTTTCCCAGCTTGAAGAAAACTACCAAAACCAAAGATGGGGTACGGACGCGCAGGCCAAAGAACGGACGGAAGCGATTTTGGCCGAGTTGTGCGCTATAAATTTATTGCGCGATGATCTGCGCGAATAAGTTCTGCTCCACATAACCGTCTTGTGGCAAGCCATTGGCTTTTTGCCAGGCCCGGATGGCTTTGCGCGTATTGGGGCCAATGCGCCCATCAACACCTTGGGTATCAAAGCCTTGTTCGGTCAAGGTTTCTTGCAGTGATTTTTTATCGCTTAGGGACAATATTTTGTCGGCGCGGGGCCAGTCGCGCACGATTTGGCCGCGGCCTTGAAAGCTTTCTGCCAAGATGGCAATGCCCAAAGCATAGCTGGTGGAATTGTTATAACGCTTAATCACATCGAAATTTTTAAAAATTAAAAATGCCGGGCCTTTATGACCGGCAAGCGTCAGTAATTTTGCGTCTAAAAGTTGGGCATTTGTTGACCAATTTTGCCCGCCAACCGGGTGCACGTCCAGTGCGGCCCAGCTCGCCACCGTTCGTTTACTGCCGTCCGTCAGGGCATAATCAAACCCGTCTGGCAGCAGGACTTCTGCCAATATAGGTTCTTGAAAGCGCCAGCCATGCCGGGACAAATAATGGGCAGCTGACGCCAGCGCGTCGCCTTCATTTTTCCACAAATCCTGATTGCCATCCCCATCAAAATCGACGGCATAATCACGAAATGTGGTCGGGATAAATTGGGTCATGCCCATAGCCCCGGCCCAAGAGCCTTTAAGTTGGTTTTTGCGCACTTGACCATTTTTGAGCATATCCAGCACGGCAAATAATTGCTCTTCGCCAAATTCTTGCCGCCGGCCTTCAAAGGCAAAGGTCGCCAGATTATCAATAATATCCTGGGTGCCGATATTGTTGCCATAATTGGATTCCAGTCCCCAAATACTGGTTAAAATATAGGAATCTACCTGGTAGCGGCTTTGAATGGCCGCAAAAAGAGTTGCATGTTTTGTCAGCTTGGCTTGACCGCTCTTAAGCCTTGCCGGGGAACGTACCCCGTCGACATAAGACCAGACCGGCTTGGTAAATTCTGGCTGTGTGCTGTCACTTTCCAAAGCTCGCGGGTTAATTTTTGCGTTGCCGATGACGCTGCGCACCAAATCAGATCCATAGCCTTTGGCGATGGCTCTGGCGCTGAAATCAGCTTGCCAATGTTCAAACACTTGCGCTTGGGTCTGTTCTTGCTGGTTGCTTTGGGGGGGCTGCGGGGCCGTATTTTGTGTGGCATTTTGTGCAGCTGGGGCGCTGGCGCAAGCGGCCAGAGCCAGAGAAAAAACGGTGATAAATCTCATCATGGATATAGGCTAGCAAGGCCGAGGTGCGAAGGCTAGGGCTATGTGGTATTGGCACTGTAATTTTATGGCGGTTTTGTCGATGAAACAGGCTTGACTTATGGTATATCCCCTCCTAGGTTCCGCCCTCGAATTTAGATAGGAAAAGATGATGAAAGTCCGCAGTTCTTTAAAATCCCTGAAAACCCGCCACCGCGATTGTCAGGTTGTGCGCCGTAAAGGTCGTGTTTATGTCATTAACAAGACCAATCCACGCTTTAAGGCCAGACAAGGCTAAGGAAAACTCTCCTTACCAAGAATAAATGATCAAGCCTCTTGCGTAAACCCGCAAGAGGCTTCATTTTATGGGGATGATGAAAAAAATACTGCTCGCCTTATTTGTCCTGCTGCTAGGTTTCTCTTATGCTTCTGGGCAAGAAGCTCTGCCAGACGCTCCAGAACTGCCGGCTTTGCCAGATATTCCGCAAGCGGAAGAAACCACGGATGAAGCGCCAGAAGGTGGGAAAGATCTTACCGTCCGCTCACAAGAAGGTCGCCAGGAAATGCTGCAGGGTTTGTTTCGGGCCTTAAAGGCGTCACCTGACGTAGAAGATGCAAATTTGGTCGCTGAAGAGGTTTGGGCGGTGTTTTTGCAGTCGGGCAGTGCGTCTGTGGATTTCCTGTTAATGCGCGGCATTGCCGCCCAGTCGAGCGGCGATATCAAATTGGCCCGGCTGATGTATGACCATGTGACTAATTTGCAGCCGGAATTTGCCGAAGGCTGGTCGCGTTCTGGCCGCTTGGCCATTGAAGAAGACGACTTAAGCCGCGCCGTTGCCGATACCACCCAAAGCCTCATCCTAGAGCCGCGCCATTTTTACGCCCTGTGGACGCTGGGCAATATTTTGGA
>QIKS01000225.1 GCA_003233025.1 Hellea balneolensis
GATGATCAGCAAAGCCCGGCCAAACAGGCTTTTGGGCAAATATTTCTTGAGCCTAATCATCCAAAGGCTCCGCCTGTAATTGGTAGCCTTGGTTGCGCACCGTTGTTATAAAATCTGGATTTGACGGGTTGGTTTCCAATTTACGGCGCAGGCGGGTGATTTGCACATCAACCGCTCTTTCGCTTTTGGCATTGATATTTTGCGCCAAAAGCGCGCGGCTGATCGGCGCGCCGAGCCGGGCGGACAGGGTGGTTAGCAAGGCGGTTTCGCCGGTGGTCAGATGGATGCGTTGGCCGTTCTTTGTCAGTAGATTACGCATTTTGTCAAAAACATAAGGGCCGAAGCGTAGGCGCTGTGTGCGCGGCGGGATGGCGGCACGTTTCAAGATCGCCTTGATCCGCAAGACAAGCTCCTCAGGCTCAAAGGGTTTGGGGAGATAATCATCCGCCCCGAGCTTAAGCCCGGTTATTCTGTCGGCTGGTTCCGCCCGCGCCGTCAGCAAAATAATCGGCACCATATCCATTTCGCGCAAAGAACGGGTCAGGCTCAACCCGTCTTCACCCGGCATCATCACGTCGAGGATGATCAAATCAAAACTGAGGCCAGCTATAAGCTTACGGGCTTGCGCCGCATTGGCAGCAAGTGAAATGCGAAACCCTTGCGCCGTCAGATATTGTTTGAGCAGCTCGCGGATGCGGTCATCATCATCAACAACAAGAAGATGGGCGTCATTATTGCTTTGAAGGGGCGGGTTGGTAACCATGGCGCTAACCCTAACAAGAATTCATATTGACACAAGTCTAACAAAAGCGGAAAGACGCATAAGGTAGATAAACAGATGGACACACTATGAGCGAAACAGCTTTTCATGACCGGGACGGATATATTTGGATGGACGGGGAATTTGTTCCTTGGCGCGATGCCAAAGTCCATGTGTTGACCCATTCCCTACATTATGGCTCTGGCGTTTTTGAGGGCAATAGGGCTTATGGCGGCAAAATTTTTGCTCTGCGCGATCACAGTGAGCGGTTGATAAAATCGGCTGCGTATTTGGGCTATGATATCCCGTTTAGCGCCGCGCAAATTGATAAAATTTGCAAAGAAACTTTGGCCAAAGCCGGGTTGGGCACCGCCTATGTGCGCCCGATCGCCTGGCGCGGCAGTGAGCAAATGGGGGTTGCGGCGCAAAGCAATAAAATCCACTTGGCCGTTGCGGTTTGGGCTTGGGGTAATTATTTTGACGACAAAATGCGGGGGATACGTTTGTGCATGGCGGACTGGAAACGGCCAGACCCGCAGACAATCCCGTGCAAGGCCAAGGGGGCCGGGCTTTATATGATTTGTACTTTGTCCAAACACGCGGCGGAGAACAAAGGGTTTGATGATGCGCTCATGCTCGATTACCGCGGCCAAATCGCCGAATGTACGGGCGCGCATATTTTCTTTGTCAAGGACGGAGAATTACACACGCCGACCAATGATGTTTTATTGGACGGGATTACCCATAAAACCGTCATTGCCTTAGCGAAGAACCGCAAGATTAAGGTGCATAAAAGAGATATCTGGCCCGATGAATTGCCGACATTTAGCGAGTGCTTTATCGTTGGCACTGCCGCAGAAATCACGCCCGTGCGTGCTATTGAAGAACGGGTGTACACGCCGGGCGAAATTACGCAAAACCTGGTTGAGGATTATGACTTACATATCCACGGAAAACTTAAGTTATAGCGGCCCGATAATATTTCAAACCGGTCAAGGCAGACATCAGAGCGGCGAGCCATAACAAGGTAATTCCGGCGTGCATATTGATCGTTGAAAACTGCAAAATACTTTCAGAAATCGGCAAGACCGAGCGGCTGCTGACAGCCAGGATGAGCATCAAAATACACAACATCTCTGCGGCGGTTTTCCATTTAGCCAAAGGGGTTGGCGGCATTTTACGTCCTGACAGGGCGGCATGTTCGCGCAGACCGCTGACAAAGATATCGCGAAAGATAATCAGCAAAGACGGGATTATAATATACCAAACCGCGCCGAAATTTATATTGAGCGCAATCAAGCCGCCCGCGACCAGCAGCTTATCGGCGATGGGATCAATCATCCGGCCAAAATCAGATGTAAGCTGCCACCTGCGGGCCAGATATCCATCCAGAAAATCTGTCAGGGCGCAAAAAACAAACAAAAGCGGCAGGAGTAATGGTGCATTGAGCCAAATATTGGCGTTGCTGCCAATGGCTAAAATCCCCCAAACCAGAAAGGGGATGAGCAGAATGCGGCTCACGGTCAGGGCATTGGGCAGCCAAAAAAACCGGTGACGTTTTGCGTTTTCGTTTTTCATGTTTATGAGCCTGTCGTATGCGTTGTTGGCCTTGTTCGTAAAATCCGCACCCCGGTAAGTAAAGCTAAAAAAGCGCCAATCCACAGCAAGCCCAGTCCGAAATTCCAAACCCAGGGGGTGGCGGCATCATAAATTTGTGCGATTTTTTGCGGATCATTGCCAGCGCGAACACCTTGCAGCCAATTGCTCAACCACGGAGCAGCGACCAATGTGCATGTGGCCAGCATGACGAGAGCGTTTTTGATATCCCCAAGCCGGGTTTCCAAAAACCCTTCTTTGCGCATTTGGCGCCCTTTAAACAAAGCCAAGCCGATATCGCGCCAGATCAACGCCCCGGCAGGCAGCGCAAATGTCCAGTGCAGCAGGCCCGCCTTATGGGTCACCCAAAGCAGGGCGCCGAGCGTGCCAACGACCAAAACGCTATCGGCGATATCGTCCATCCAGCCATAAAGCCGTCTGTTGGTATTGGCACTGCCGCCAATAATATCATCAAGAATGTCGGTGATAGCGGCGATAACGAATAAAATGGAAGCCAGCAAAACCAGGCCTAAATCCAAAGAAACATAGCCGTTTGGATCATCAGGTTTTTGCGACCAGGCCATGATGATGACAAATATAATCAACGGGGTCAGGGCGATGCGTATAAGTGTCAAGCCGTCGGCGAGGGCGCCGGATGGGTCATTTGTATTGCTATTCATGGAAGTACTCATGGATGGTTTTCGCAAGTTTTTTACTTACGCCTTCTACTCTGGCCAAATCTTCCTGGGGCGCATTTGCAATCCGTTTGGCGGAACCAAAATAACCCAGTAACGCTTTTTTGCGCGCCGCCCCAATGCCAGCAATATCATCAAGCGGGCTGGTATGCATCTGTTTTTTACGCTTGGCGCGGTGGGTGCCGATGGCAAAACGGTGGGCTTCGTCGCGCAATCTTTGTAGGTAATACAAAACCGGCGTGCGCGGCGGCAAGGTAAATTCTGCCCGCCCGGCCATATGAAATGTTTCGCGCCCGGCATTGCGCTGGGGGCCTTTGGCAATAGCAATAAGCGTTGTCCGCGCCAATACGCCCAGCTCCTCCAAAGCTTCGGTGACCGCGCTGAGCTGGCCTTTGCCGCCGTCAATCAGGACAAGGTCAGGCCAGTTTTGGCCGTCTTCCTTAAGCAGTCTCGAAAACCGCCTGCGCATAACTTCGCTCATCATGGCATAATCATCGCCGGGTGCGGTGCTGGCGTCTTTAATATTAAAGGTGCGGTATTCGCGTTTTTGAAACCCTTCTACGTTGGCGACAATAAATGCGCCTGTCGCATGTGCGCCCTGGATATGGGAGTTGTCATAAACCTCGATCCGTTCGGGCGGCTCGGTCAGCCCGAAAACATCTGCCAAACCCGCCAGCAATTTTCTTTGCGACGCGGTTTCGGCCAATTTACGTGCCAAGGCTTCGCCTGCGTTTTTACGCGCCCGTTCGACGATTTCAAATTTTTCGCCTCTTAAGGGTTTTAAAATTTTAAAATTTTTCTCCCGCCGCTCGGCAAGCGCCGTCTCTAAAAGTTTTTTACTGGGCAGGTCAAGATTGACAAAGAGTTGTTTGGGAATGGGTTTGCCCAGGTAAAACTGGGCTAAAAAAGCATCCAGAATTTCCGCCGGATGTTGATCTTTGCTGTGGCGGGGGAAATAGGCATTGCCGCCCCAATTTTGCCCGGCCCGAAAGAAAAATACCTGGACACAAGCTTGCCCGCCGTCCTCGTAAATAGCCGCCACGTCGGCTTCCATAAATGTCGTCGGCGCAACATTGCCGACGGCAGAGCCACTGCCACTGCTGATGAACGCCATGGCTTTGAGCCGGTCTCTAATTTCCGCCGCTTTTTCAAATTGCAAATCTTTCGCCGCTTGACGCATTTGTTGTTGCAAGCGCGTGCGTAATTTTTCCGATTTACCCTTGAGAAAATCGGAAGCATCGCGGTTCAGCACGGTGTAATCCTCAAGGCTTATCTCCCCGGTACACGGCGCCGCACAACGCTTTATCTGGTGCAACATACAAGGCCGGGTGCGATTTTCATAAACACTGTCAGAACATGTGCGCAAGCGAAAGGCGCGCTGCAATGTATCCAGTGTGCGGTTAACCGCATTGGCCGAGGCGAAGGGGCCAAAATAATCGCCGTTATTTTTGCGCTTGCCCCGGTGTTTCATAAGCTGGGCTGCCGGGTGATCTGTCCGCATGAGAATATAGGGGAAGCTTTTATCATCGCGCAGCAAGATATTATAGCGCGGTTTTAAGCGCTTAATCAGGCTGGCCTCCAGTAATAAGGCTTCGGTTTCGCTGCCGGTTACGACAAATTCCATCGTGGTCGTTGCCCGGATCATCCGTTTGATGCGGACCGGGTGGCGGTCATATTTCGTATAGGCGCTGACCCGTTTTTTAAGGTTTTTCGCCTTGCCAACATAAAGCAAAACCCCGTCTTGATCGAGCATTCTATAAACGCCAGGCTTGCCCGACAAGGTATTGACATAGGCCAAAATACAGGCGGGCCCGTGTTTGTGTTTAGGGTCAGCCCCGCCCATGCCTTTGGCCTTAGTCATGTCTTTGGACAGTGACGCTAACCCCGGCGGCTTGCGCGTTAATCAAGGCATGGGGTTTGGCAATGCGCACGCTAGCGGCGCAGACGCGGGCGTCCGCCTCCAAAGCCCAGCGGGCAATGCGCACGGCCAAGGTTTCAACCAATTGCACATGGGCTTC
>QIKS01000117.1 GCA_003233025.1 Hellea balneolensis
CGATAATGGCCTGGCTCGGTGGTGATTTTTTGTAAGCTCCCTGTGGCAAGGGTCATCACATAAATTGAACCAAGGGTGTTGTCGCGCCAGCGCACGAAAGTTATTTTTTGACCATCAGGGGAGAAGCTTGGATACAGCTCCCGCACGCCGTCATTCCAGCTGGTTAAGCGCTTGGGGCTGCCACCGGGCAGTGCTTTTTTGTAAAGGTGACCAAAGGCTTCAAATATAGCGGTTTTGCCGTCGGGCGACACCGTGGTAAATTTGATCATTTTGGCATCAACCTGGTCGGGGGATACTTCAACGGTCGGGCGCGGCGGGGCGAGAATTGTCCGGCTGTCTTTGACCCGAAACGCAATATCGGTGACGGAACCGTCTGCCATATTGTAACGCTGGATTTTCCCTTGCGCCCAAAACACCAAGCCAGAACCATCGGGCAGCCAATCCATATTGGGATAGGTGCCATAAACCGCCCATGTTTCTTGCATGTCCTGGTCAAGATTGTCGAAAATCATCCACTCTTTACCAGAGCTCATATGGCGTAAAAATAATTTACTTTGCGCCCGAACCCGGCGAACGAAAGCCATGGTTTGGCCGTCCGGTGACAAAGCGGGGCGCACAGCGCCGCCGTGTCCGCCAATGGCTGTGCTGGTTTCGCCGGTATCAAGATCATAGCGTTTGATCTCAAACAGGGTGCTGTTGCTGTCTTGGGCATAGATGAACGTATTGCCCGGCGTTGTGTTCATACTGTAATAAATCGACTTGCCGTCCGGGGCAAAAATAGGCTCGCCCAGTTCTTTTTGAAAATCTTCATTAGGGCGCTTAACCAGCTTAACACCGTCGCCGCCGCTGATATGATAGAGCCAAATTTCGCCAGTGCCCAGCGAGCGACTGGTGGTGAAATGTTTGCGGGCGGCGATAAACCGGCCATCGGGCGACCATGTGGGGTTGTTGAGCAGGCGAAATTTTTCCTTGCTGACTTGCTGTTTATTGTCGCCGTCAATATCCATTGTCCAGATATTATCCGCCCCGTCGCGGTCAGAGGTAAAGGCGATACGTTTGCCATTTGGCGAAAACCGGGGCTGAATATCCCAAGCCAAACCTTTTGCTATGGATTTGGCCCGGCCGCCGGTAATCGGCATTGTGTAAATGTCGCCGAGCAAATCAAAGGCGATGGTTTTTCCGTCCGGGCTGACATCCAAACTCATCCATGTGCCAGATGTTGTATCAATGGTAATGTCGGTTTTGTCGCCGGGCGGGTTTGTGATATCCCATTTGTCCTTCTCGTCCTCCATCATTTTATCATCAGCGGCCAATATTGTTTGAGGGCTTAAAGCTATGAGAAATGCGCAGGTGGCGATTAGGGATTTTCTTATGTTCAACATTTTGTTCTCTTATGTTTGTTTGTTATTACGGGGTTTAAAACCGGCCAGCGGCTCCGGGGAAGACAATGGGGGTTTGGCTGCCGTCTTTGGCGACAGCGGAGACGCCGAAGAAATAATTATCAATAACTAAATTGGTAAATGTGTATTCTGAAACGTCCCCGACATAGCGCGAATGTGTCCACTCAGGTGCCGTGGTCAAGCGCCAATGGACGCGGTAACCCATAAGGTTTTCCCCGGCTTTGCCTTCTGGCTTTTGCCATTTCAGTGTGGCCGAGGCTTTCACCGCGCCGCTGGCTTCGACCATGGCCGGGAAGGGCGGCGCGCCGGCAATGCCTGCCATGGTCAGCGCATTTAAGGCGGTAAGTTTTGCAGCGTAATCTGCGTCAACCCCGTCCATAGTATCGCCGTAAACGACACCGTTTTCTGTGCGCAGGTCTTGGTGCTGGCGGTCATAATATTCATGGGTTTCCATGATCCGCACCCCGGGAATACCGACTTGGTTAAATGGGCGGTGATGACCGCCGCGGCCAAAACGGTCGAGCCTATAGACCATCATGACGTTCAGATTGGTCATATATTGGTCGGCCATGGTTTTGACATAGCGGGCGAGATTGCGCGACGGGCTATCGACCTCACCGCCGGTAAAACGACGGGTGCGCGCTTCGGCTTGAGTTTCATTGGCCCGTGTGCCTTCGGAGAAAACCCGCGCCGTGCTGTTATCGGTGACGCCGTCAATGCCTGTGATGTTGGAAATCATATCATTGTTGAGAACCGCCTTGATTTCCCAGCCTTGCTCAAGCGCATGGGCGGCAACAATTTCGCCGCCGAACAGTCCTTGTTCTTCACCCGAAAGTCCGGCGTAAATAATCGAGCCGGCATATTTTTGTTTGGACAAAACCCGTGCCGCTTCCAAAACACCGGCCATGCCAGATGCATTGTCATTGGCGCCGGGGCTGTCGGATGTACCGTCCAGGGGGTCAGTGACGCGGCTATCAATATCGCCGCTCATCATCACATAGCGGTTGGCGTCCAATGTGCCTTTTTGGATGGCCAGAACATTGACGACTTCCGTCGGTTCGGGGATGCGGTTTTCCCCCGAAATTGTGTCCGAGACATAAATCACTTCCAGACATCCGCCGCAGTCTTTTGAGATGCGTTCAAATTCAGCAAAAATCCAGCGCCGGGCTGCGCCAATGCCGCGTGTGGACGAGGCGGTTTCAGACAGAGTGTGGCGCGTACCAAAATCAACCAATGTTTGAATATCGCTTTGGATGCGGGCCGCGGACGGGGCAGTTGCGATATCATAAAGGGCCAGAACTTCCGACGGCGGGGCGTGGTTTTGCGCCCCATTTTGTGCGCCGAGAGCGGGTGAGTATATCAGCCCCAATGCGGCTATGCTGGCTGCGACTTTACTGGCTTTGTTCATGAACTTCCCCTTGTTGTTGGCACGTTTGCTTGATTTTATATTTACAATGAAGCTATACTATTTGGGCGTACAGTCAAATAGGCTTATGTCAGACAGGGAGTTAAAAATGAAACTTTTTACGATTGCCATTATCAGCGGTATCGCCGGGGCTGCCACTGTTTTTACTTTGAGTATGGCTAAAACTCCTGCGACCCTTAAACAAGTCAAGAGCGATGCGCGGGAGGCCTCGAAATTATACCAAGCCAATTGCGCGACGTGTCATGGTGACAAGCTGCAAGGGGGCATGGCGGCGAGCCTTGTTGACGGGAAATGGGAAATTGCAAAAACCGACGCTGCCATTACCGACGCAGCTATGGTCGCCATCATTAATGACGGCAATGAAGAGCTGGGCATGCCCGGTTTTGGCGACACGCTTTCGCAAGCTGAAACTCTTTCCCTCGTCAGCTATATCAAAAACCAAAATCCGAATACACCGATTGCTTCTGTCACCGAGAGCGCAAAAGCGCAAATTGCTGTGCAGAAACAGGTTTGGGTTGACGGGCTTGAGCAGCCGTGGGGGCTGACATTTTTAGATGAAAACACAATGTTGGTGACAGAGATAGGCGGACAATTGCGCCTGATCACCAATGGCCAACTCAACCCTGAGCCGATCAAAAACACGCCCGCCGTTTGGGCAAAGGGGCAGGGCGGCTTGCTCGATATTGCCGTTGACCCAGGGTTTGCGCAAAATGGCTGGGTGTATATGACATTTTCCCATGCCTTGGACAGCAATCCCGATTTGGCCATGACCAAATTGGTAAGAGGAAAAATCAAGGACGGGCTGTGGACGGACGAGCAGGTTTTGTTTGAAGCCAAAGCCGAGCATTACAGTAAAAACCGCCGCCATTTTGGCAGTCGCATCGCCTTTGATGATCAGGGCCATATTTATTTCTCTATTGGTGACCGGGGCGAGAAAAACTCGGCTCAGGATTTGAGCCTTCCTAACGGGAAAATCCACCGGCTCATGCATGATGGCTCCGTCCCTGCGGACAATTATTTCCTCGCAAATACAGATGCTTACCCGTCAATCTTCAGCTACGGCAATCGTAATGCCCAAGGCCTGGTTTGGGGCGATGGTGTGCTGTGGGAAACCGAGCATGGCCCCAAGGGCGGCGACGAGCTGAACCGTATCAAGAACGGCGCTAATTATGGCTGGCCGGTTATTAGTTATGGCCGCAATTATAGCGGGACAGAGCTAACCCCCTTTACCCACCGCGACGGTATGGAGCAACCCGCCAGCCAGTGGACGCCTTCCATTGCCGTCAGTGGTTTGGAAATTTACCAAGGCGAAATGTTTGCCGGGTGGCAAGGATATTTACTGGCCGGTGCTTTGAAGTTTAAAGAGTTGCGGCTCATCGAAATAAAAGATGGCCAATATGTTTTTGAGCAAATCCTGTTGCAAGGAGACGGCCGGGTGCGAGACGTAACGTCTGGCCCTGATGGGGCCATATATGTATTGCTCGACTCGCCGGGCCAAATCTTGCGGCTCACGCCTGGCGGCGAATAAAAGGATTATAATGACATCCCCTTCATGGAAGCAAGACATTGTGCGTGGATACGCCCAATTTCGCTCGGACACTTATCCGCCGCGCCAAGAGCGTTATGAAAAGCTTGGCGATACCGGGCAGCAGCCAGCCTTGCTGGTCATTTCGTGCTGTGACAGCCGGGTCGAGCCGTCAGATATTTTGGGCCGTCAGCCGGGCGAGATTTTTGTTGTCCGCAATGTTGCTAATATTGTCCCGCCCTGGCAGCAAGACGGCGGCGATGATAACAGCGCTTCTGCCATTGAATATGCGGTTACGGTTTTGAAAGTAAGCGCGATTATGGTCATGGGTCACCAAGCTTGCGGCGGGGTGCAAGCTTTTGTTGATGGTTACCATAAAACCACGCCGGACAATGCCATCGCCAGGTGGATAAAAACCCTGGAGAATGCAAAAAAACCGCGGGAAAACAACAATATGCAGCAAGAAATGGAATTTGCTGGTGTGCGGATGTCTTTGGATAATCTAATGGGTTTCCCCTTCGTCAAAGACGCGGTTGACAAGGGCGAATTATCGCTTTTGGGGGCTTATTTCAACATTACAAAAGGCCAGCTTATGTTCGCC
>QIKS01000310.1 GCA_003233025.1 Hellea balneolensis
ATTTTAATCTATCGGACCGCATCCACCTGGTTGATCTGCCCGGATACGGCTATGCGCGGGCATCCAAATCCCTGATCGCAAACTGGACAAAACTGACCCGCCAGTTTTTGCGCGGCCGTGCGCCTTTGCGCCGGGTTTTCTTGCTCATCGATACACGCCGGGGGATTAAGGAAACCGATGAGGAGGTTATGGCCATGCTCGACGAAGCCGCCGTGCCTTACCAGATCGTCTTGACCAAGGCTGACAAGCTTAAAAAGGGTGAACTTGATAAGGTGTTTGAACAAACCCAAAGCAAAATCGCACGCCGCCCCGCCGCTCACCCGGTGGTGCTTTTGACCTCATCTGAGAAAAAAACCGGGCTGGAAGTGCTAAAAGCTGAAATTGCCGGTTTAGCCCTGCCCGAAAATCAGATATAAGACAGGCGGAGAATTTTATGCCAACACGCCGCAAAGACGAAACCGGATGGACAAATGCCAAAAGCTTGTCCGAAGCTCTGCCGTTTATCAGGCGCTATTCGGGAAAAACCATTGTCATAAAATTTGGCGGCCATGCCATGGGCGACGCCGAGCTGACCGCGACATTTGCCAATGATGTTGTCTTGCTTAAGCAATGTGGCATCCGCCCGGTGATTGTCCACGGCGGCGGGCCGCAAATCGGCCAAATGTTGGGCGACCTTGGCATTAAAAGCGAATTTAAAGACGGGCTGCGGGTATCCGATCTTAAAACGGCCCAAGTGGCGGAAATGGTACTGTCCGGCGCGATTAATAAAAATCTGGTCAGCGCCATAAACCGCGCCGGTGGCCGCGCCGTTGGTATTTCCGGGCGGGACGCCCGACTGATTACTGCGAAAAAATTCAGAGATGATCTGGGCTTTGCCGGCCAGCCAGACGCCGTTGATATTTCATTGCTTGATGTGCTGGCCAGCGCCGACCCCGGATTTATCCCGGTTGTCTCCCCGATCAGCTCTGGGGCGGACGGCGAGATATTTAATGTCAACGCCGATACGGCGGCTGGATATTTGGCAAGCGCACTTGGCGCTGCCCGCCTGATGTTGCTGACCGATGTCAGCGGCGTTGTGGACAAGCAAGGCGGTTTGCTCACGGCACTTACGCCCACAGATGTGCGCACCCTCATCGAAGACGGCACAGCCAAAGGCGGCATGATCCCCAAATTGCAGACGGCCATCCAGGCTCGCGAGGCGGGGGTTGACGCCGTTGTTATTTTGGACGGACGGCGGTCTCACGGCCTGCTGGTTGAGTTGTTTACCGATCAGGGCGCAGGAACATTGATCCGTTAATATGCGTACCAAAATATTTCTCCCCCTGATCATTGTTCTATATTCGCTGGGCCAATTTGGCTGGGCAGGCGGACAAACAAACCCCCCAGGGGAGGTGGCCGCCCAACAACCGCCTTGGCAAGTGTGTAACGAAACATCTTTCGTCCTCGACATTGCCAGTGTCACCATGCCCGATGCCCAAAGTGCCCGTATTTTGGTTTCCCAAGGGTGGATAAAACTCCGGCCCGGAGCCTGCCAAGCCGTGGCTGCCAGAAAAGGCGCACCGCGCTTTGTCTATGCGCGCTCGGCAAGTTTTCACCAAGGCGGCATAAGGCAATGGCAAGGCCCCCATAATTATTGCGTGGCGGCGGACAATTATTCCTTTAGCATTGGCGGTGATTGTCAGGCGCAAAATTTAAGCACCGCCAATTTCCTGCGCATTATTCCGACCGAGCAACGCACAGCTTTTGTCGAACCTGCCGATTACGGCAAAAAGGCGCAAATGGCGGGCTTACAAAGGCTCTTAATCGACAATAATTACGCCCTGCCACGCATTGACGGTATTGACGGCCGGCGAACCATGAACTTGCTCGATACATTTTTAGAAAAACAAAACCTAGGCACCACTATCAGCGCAGAAGCAAAATATGAAGCTCTGGAACAGGCGGCACTTGCCAGCCAGCCTGATATCGGCGTTTCTTTTTGCAATAACAGCGAGGCGCGTATCTGGACGGCCATTGGCACTTTGGAAGATGAAGGCTGGAAATCGACGGGCTGGTGGCCGGTTGAACCGCAAGCGTGTGTCCAAGTTTATAACAGCTCTCTCCTCGGCAAACAGGCCCATTATTATGCCCGCCAGGAAAATGCCGAGGGCCGGGATAAAATACTTAATATTTTGAGCGGCGCGGCGCGGGAATTATGCATTGGCGAAGCCCGCTTCTCCGCCTATACCCACGGGTTTTGCGAAGACCGAGGCTATGTGGTGGCCAAATTTAAAGCCTTGGCGGAAGATGAAGCCGGCGTGGTGATTAACTTGCAAGACTTAGACTTCCACGACGCATCCTTAAACGAGTTGCGTTGAGCATGTCCCTAGGTCACATCAAGCACTGGATATTTGATCTCGACAACACGCTGTATAGCGGCGACGCCAATTTTTTTGCCCAAATTGATAAAAAAATAACCGCCTATATTGCCGATTTTCTTTCGCTTCCACCAGCTCAAGCCCGGAGAATTCAAAAGCAATATTTGTTTGATTACGGAACATCTCTCACCGGACTTATGGATAAACACGGTATCGACCCGGATGATTTCTTGTACCATGCCCATGATGTTGATCTATCCCCTCTCATCCCGAACCCGGATTTGCGAAATGTACTTGCGGCTTTGCCTGGCCAGAAATTTATTTTCACCAATGGCTCACGTCAGCACGCAAAAAACGTTGGCGAGCACCTGAAAATCTATGATCTTTTCGATCAGGTTTTTGCTATTGAAGATGCGGATTATATAGCCAAGCCACAAAGACTGCCCTATGAACTTATGGTGAAAAAATTTAACATCGATCCCGCATGCGCCTTTATGGCCGAAGACACGGCACGCAATTTGGAAATCCCCAAACAGATGGGCATGGCAACTCTCCTGGTCGGCGAAGATACAGATGTCCCGCCCTATATTGACCATGTGACTAATGATTTAACCGCTTGGCTCGGAGAAAAACCTCATGAACACTGAAATGCAAACCATTGTTGAAAATGCCTGGGAAGCCAGAGACACGCTTTCAACCGAAACAAAAGGCGAAATTCGAAAAGCCGTTAACACCGCCCTCGCCGGATTGGACGACGGCAATTTTCGGGTTGCAGAGCGCCTGGACGGTGGCGACTGGCAGGTAAACCAATGGCTTAAGAAGGCAGTACTGCTCAGCTTTACGCTTAATGAAAGCAAAATTATAAATCCGGCAAATACCCTTGATCCACGGTGGGATAAAGTCCCTTCAAAATTTACAGGCTGGAACGCGGACAGTTTTACAAAAGCCAGCTTTCGCGCCGTGCCGGGCTGTATTGTGCGCAAAGGTGCCTATATTGCGCCCGATGTTGTGCTGATGCCGAGCTTTGTCAATATCGGCGCTTATGTCGGCCAAGGCACGATGATTGATACATGGGCTTCCGTCGGTTCGTGTGCGCAGGTTGGAAAACATTGTCATATTTCGGCGGGCACAGGTATTGGCGGCGTATTGGAACCTTTGCAAGCCAACCCAACAATTATCGAAGACAATTGCTTTATCGGTGCACGTTCGGAAGTGGTTGAAGGGGTGATTGTCCGCGAGGGCAGCGTTTTGGCCATGGGCGTTTTTATCACTCAATCGACAAAAATCGTTGACCGGGCCAGCGGCAAAATCACCAGAGGCGAAGTCCCGCCCTATAGCGTCGTTGTCCCCGGTACATTGCCCGACAAAAACGGCGGGGCTTCATTGGCCTGCGCGGTCATTGTCAAAACCGTTGACGAAAAAACCCGCGCCAAAACGGCGATTAATGATTTACTACGCGATTAGAACGGTTATAAGTTAGGGCATGAAGACGCACGCGCTTGACCCGATAAATTTTGCCAAAGCCTTGATCCGCTGCCCGTCCGTGACACCCGATGAGGCCGGGGCGCTGGATTTGTTGCAAGAAACCTTAGAGGCGCTCGGTTTTATCTGCACAAGATATCCATTTGAAGACGTTGATAATCTCTATGCCCGGCTCGGCACGGCGGCGCCCAATTTTTGTTTTGCGGGCCACACCGATGTTGTCCCCGTCGGCGCGGTTGACGACTGGCAGCACGCCCCCTTTGGCGGCGAAGTATCGGACGGTAAATTATGGGGGCGGGGGGCAGCTGATATGAAAGGCGGTATTGCCGCCTTTGTCGCCGCGGTTGCAGAACTGCTCACATCAGGCTGGACGCCGCAAGGCTCGGTCAGCTTTCTCATCACTGGCGACGAAGAAGGCCCAGCCATTAACGGGACGAAGAAAGTGCTACACGCCATCACAGAGGCCGGCGAAATCATCAATCAATGTCTGGTCGGAGAGCCAACAAACCCGAACACGTTGGGCGAGATGATAAAAATCGGCAGGCGCGGCTCGCTCAACGGCCATGTCACGGTCAGCGGAAAGCAAGGCCATGTCGCCTATCCGGACCTGGCCGATAACCCCGTCCCTGTCATGCTCAAATTTCTGACGGCTTTGGACGTTAGAACATTGGACGAAGGCAATGCAAATTTCCAGCCGTCAAATCTGGAGATCACATCGGTTGATGTGGATAATTCGGCCCATAATGTCATCGCGAAATCGGCAAAGGCCCGGTTTAATATCCGCTTTAACACTGAGCATAAAGGCGAGGATTTACGGCGCTGGGTCGAGAAACAAGCCAGCAAAATAGCCGCCGGTTTTAGCGGTGAAATTACGCTGGACATCACCATACCTGGCACACCTTTTTTAACCACGCCCGGCGCTTTTAGCGATTTATTATCCCGTGCCGTTCACGAGATAACCGGAAAAACCCCCGAACTTTCCACCAGCGGCGGCACGTCCGATGCCCGCTTTATAACCAATTACGCCCCCGTCGTCGAATTTGGCCTGATCGGCAAAACCATTCACCAAATTGACGAATATGCGAAAGTTGACGATATTTTA
>QIKS01000183.1 GCA_003233025.1 Hellea balneolensis
GCTGTTGCTGCCGGCGATTATCGCCACCCATGTTCTGGCCGGAACAACGGATTTCCAGGTTGGCGGCGTGTTCCCGCCCGGCTTTAGTTTGGCGGTGGCCGGCGTGCTTTTGTTCTTATTTGCCTTTGGTATTGGCAAAGCGGCCCTGATGCCTATTCATTCATGGCTGCCCAATGCTATGGTTGCGCCGACACCGGTTAGTGCGCTTTTGCACGCGGTTGCGGTGGTTAAGGCCGGTGTGTTCACCATGCTTAAAGTTGTCGTCTATATTTTTGGCCCAGCATTGGCAGGCCAAACTTCCGCCAGCACCGTCCTTGTCTGGATTGCCGCGATCACCATTGTTTTGGCCTCGGTGATTGCCTTGCGCCAAGACAACTTAAAAGCACGGCTGGCCTATTCAACGGTCAGCCAGCTCGCCTATATCACCTTTGGTGCCATGTTGGCTGCGCCGGCTGCGATCATTGGTGGGGCTTTGCAAATCATCATGCATGCGTGGGGGAAAATCACATTGTTTATGTGCGCTGGCGCTATTTATACGGTGGCCCACCGCACGCAGGTAAGTTCTCTCAACGGCTTGGGGCGGACAATGCCGTTCGTCTTTGGCGCGTTTCTTATTGGCTCTTTTTCCATCATTGGGCTGCCGCCCATGGGGGGGTCATGGGCTAAGTATTTCTTGATGGTCGGCACATTGGACGCCGATATGAAAGTGCTTTTGGCGGCGTTGATTTTGTCGTCTATCCTGAATATTGCTTATCTGGTTCCGGTGGCGGTGCGCGGGTTTTTACTGCCGCCTGACAATCCGAAAGCGGACGCAAAAATTGCCGCCGAGCTTAAAAACTACCGCTTCGTGCGGTTTACGCCGGTGTTTACGGCCATGGGGGCTTTCGTCTTGTTTTTCACGATCGGCCCGCTTGTGGAATATCTAAAACCGATTTTGCCCCTGACAATGCGCGGAGATATATAATGGCGAAAAAACCCTCTCCTGCAAAACCGCACGCGGATATCCATCCCGCAGCCGTGCCGTTTTTGTGGCTTGCCAATAAAAAAGTGGTGAAGAACTTTATCTATGTGCCACTCATTGGTTTGATTGTGTTTTCGCTTTTGGGTTTGGTTTTCCCGCTCTACCATCCGGCCAAATGGGATTTCTTCATGTCTTATAGCGTGATCGGCTTTGTCTCCTATAGCTTTGTTGTTCTGGCCGCATGGCCTTTGTTTAAGCTGTTGTCCCGGCCTGAGAATTATTACGGTGAGGGTGGTGATGATTAGTTTTCTGACATCTTTTAGCCCGGCTTTTATTCTTATTTTTGCCGGCATATTGGCGGGCTTTATGCCGTCCTATCCAGGGCGCAAGGTTTTGATGATCGGCGCCCCTGCGGCCGCTCTGGTTTTGCTCAATGTCATGTTCCTCAGCGCCAGCGGCACGGACGGATATTTGGGCGGGTATTTAAGCGTTGCCGGGATTGAGCTGACGACCATCCGCATTGATCAACTGAGCATGATATGGGGCAATATTTTTGCTTTTGTCGGCATTATCAACGGCATATTTGCCCTGCACGAAAAATGTAAAATCACCGATACCAGTGCGCTTATTTATACGGGCGCAGGCATTGGCGCGGTGTTTGCCGGTGATCTCATCACCTTGTTTATCTTCTGGGAATTGCTGGCATTATCTTCGGTATTTATTGTCTGGCGCGGTGGTAAGGAAGCTTATCCGGCAGGTATGCGCTATCTGGCCATGCATATTTTATCGGGTGTTCTTTTGCTCTCGGGCGCGGTGATTTATGGCCGGGCGACAGGCTCTTACGAATTTAATCACATTGGCATGGACGCGCCTGGCGGCAAATTAATGTTGTTGGCTATGGGAATTAAAGCGGGCTTTCCGTTTTTACATAACTGGATCCAGGATGCCTATCCGAAATCGAGCGTGACCGGCACGGTGATTTTATCGGTGTTTACCACCAAGCTGGCGATTTATGCATTGGCGCGGGGTTATGCTGGTACGGAATTGTTGATTTATATTGGCGGCATTATGGCCGTCTTCCCGGTTTTCTTCGCCGTGCTTGAAAACGATTTGCGCAAAGTTCTGTCCTATAGTCTCAATAATCAACTTGGTTTTATGGTGGCGGGTATTGGCATAGGCTCCAGCCTGGCCTTAAACGGCGTTGCTGCTCACGTTGTTGTTGATATTTTGTTTAAAGGGCTGTTGTTTATGAGCATGGGCGCGGTCTTGCACCGGGTTGGCACCACCAAAGCATCCGAGCTTGGCGGCTTGTTTCGCTCCATGCCTTACACCACCTTGTTTTGTATTATTGGCGCAGGGTCCATATCGGCATTTCCGCTCATGGGCGGGTTTATTTCCAAGTCGATGATCATTGCGGCCATGTTTGAGGAGGGGCATTTAATTGTCTTCCTGATGTTGTTGTTCGCGTCGGCGGGTGTGTTGGAACATTCGGGGATTAAGGTTCCCTATTTTGCTTTCTTCGCCCATGACAGCGGCAAACGGGTTAAGGAAGCGCCGTGGAATATGTTGGCCGCTATGGGCATTGCTGCGTTCTTTTGTATCTATCTGGCCTTGCCCATACCGGGGGCGGGGATGTATTCTCTCTATGCCATGCTGCCTTATGAAATGACCGGCGATGCGGCGTTTTTGCCCTATACGGGGGATCATGTGGTGTTCCAGATGCAATTGCTGATGGCGGCCATGCTGGCCTTTACGGTGCTTAAAAAAATCGGGCTGTATCCGCCTGAAAGGCGCGCACAAATTCTCGATTCTGATTGGATATATCGACGGCTCGGCTTGTCTTTGCTCATATGGGCGGACGCCATGTGGACGCGGTTGGGCACCCATATCAAGCTTGTGGTGCGCCGGGTTCTTTCCTTTGCTGCCAAGCGGCTTTACTATGTGTTTAGCCCGGCAGGTGCCTTAAGCCAGGACGCCCCCAGCGGTCTGGCCGCGGTGTTGACGGCGTTTATGCTGGCGGCGAGTTTGCTGATTGTGTATTTCTTGAGATAATAGAAAATGATGGACGAGAAACAGGATATATTGGAATTGACGGCGGATATTGTTGCCGCTTATGTCAGCCATAATCAGATGGAGGCCGAGGCGGTGCCCGAACTTATCCGCTCTGTGTTCTTGGCCATGCAGGCGGCGGTGTCCGAACCTGCGCGCGATGATGTAAAAGCCCCTATTCCCGCCGTACCTGTCGAGAAATCCGTATCCGATGATTATATCATCTGTTTGGAGGACGGCAAAAAATACAAATCCTTAAAGCGGCATCTGCGGACACAATACGGCCTCACTCCGAAAGCTTACCGGGAACGTTGGGGGCTTGACGCTGATTATCCTATGGTTGCGCCCAATTACTCGATTGAACGCTCGCGCTTGGCCAAGCGTGCCGGGCTTGGGAAATCTTAAGGGCAGTGTTTTAATTGCCCGGGCCAGTGTTGCGCACCGCTTCATAAAGCGCAATCCCTGTCGCCGTTGAGACATTGAGGCTCTCGGCATGACCGGGCATGGGGATTTTGGCCAATTGGTCGCAGCAATCCCGCACACGCTTGCGCAGGCCGGGGCCTTCTGCGCCCATGACAATAACTTCAGCCTCGGCATTTCTAAACGCTTGTTGCAGATCGATCTTGGCTTCACCGGCCAGCCCTGTCACCCGCCATCCCTTGTCTTGTAAGGCCAGCAAGGTATTGGCAATATTGGTGACAAGGACATGGGGCACGCTCTCCACCGTGCCGACGGCGACTTTGGCGGTGGCGCCCATCAGAGGCGGGGCGTGGCGCGATTGCATGATAATGCCTTTGGCATTAAAGGCGGCGGCAAGCCTGAACATGGCCCCGACATTGTGCGGGTCGGTGATTTGGTCAAGCACAAGGATGAGGCCCTTGGCTTCGCGGCAAATATCGTCCAGATCGGCGCAGGCCAGGGGGGCGCAGGACAGGGCGGCACCCTGATGCACAGCGCCGTCCGGCAGCAAGCCGTCGATTTCGCCGGGGTGGGTTTGGCGTATTTTCAGGCTGGGCGGCAGTTCTTGCTCGTCTAAGGCCAGTTTTTGCGCTGCTTTGGGGCTAAGCAAGAGCTGATTTTTGCTGCGCCTTGGGTTTTCAAGGGCCGCTTTGACCGCATGTGTGCCCCAAATCCAGTTTTGGTGGTTGGCTTGTGTGCTTCGTTGCGGCTTAAAGCCTTTGTTTCTAAGGCTATTTTTAGGGCTGTTATGGGGTGAAGGGAGGGGTTTGTTGGGGCTCGGCGAATTTTTCGTGTTTTTTCGTCTGTTTTTGGCAAATCCGCTCTTGCGTGTTGGGTTTGACATCTCTATATTTCGCCTCCAGTTTTAAGAGCAATAACTCTGTGTGGTTAGGCTATAGGATAGCTTGGGCATTGTCAGGGTATTTTTTGTTTGAGCAAGGCATTTTTTTTGAGGATGCGTGTTTGTTAAGGAGAGTGAAGTTTGGCAGTGGTGTGCAGTGTGGTTGCCCCAAAAGCCATATATTAGAAAAATTAGGTGTATCAGATAATAAGTTAAGGAGGGGTGGCCGAGTGGTTAAAGGCGTCAGACTGTAAATCTGATCTCGTAAGGGTACATTGGTTCGAATCCAATCCCCTCCACCACTTATTTTTTGTAAGCAGGAATTCGCGGGTATAGCACAATGGTAGTGCAGCAGCCTTCCAAGCTGAATATGCGGGTTCGATTCCCGCTACCCGCTCCAAACCGCAACGCAGGGCTTGCTTTTATTGAAGTAAGTCCTAAATGAATATTAATTTGCCCTGACGCTAAAGGGTTTTGAACGAAAGACGGAGTATTACGATGGCTAAAGAGAAATTTGAACGCACCAAGCCGCATGCGAATATTGGTACGATTGGTCATGTTGACCACGGCAAGACGACGTTGACGGCTGCGATCACGAAGTATTTTGGTGATTTTAAAGCTT
>QIKS01000233.1 GCA_003233025.1 Hellea balneolensis
GTTTCAATCATTGGTTTCATGCGTTAATCCGCCAGGTCGGGATCCATCTTGGTGCAATCGGCCATCAGGCCTTTGACCGCGTCGACGGAGTTAAGAAACATTTCGCGCTCAACCTTGTTAAGGCGGATATTGAGGACTTTCTCTACGCCGCGCTTGCCGATGATCGCTGGCGCGCCGACATAAAGTCCGCGCACACCAGAGATTTGTCCGGCCAACCGCACGGCACATGGTAGAACCCTGCGCTTGTCACGCAGATAGGATTTGGCCATTTCAATGGCGCTTTCCGCAGGGGCGTAATAGGCCGAGCCATTGCCCAACAGGCCAACGATTTCGCCGCCGCCTTTTCGCGTCCGCTCGACAATGGCGTCAATGCGCTCTTGGGTTGTCCATTTCATTTTTATCATGTCCGGCAAGGGTATGCCGGCCACGGTGGAATAGCGAATGAGCGGCACCATGGTGTCGCCGTGCCCGCCCAAAACAAAGGCGGTGACGTCTTCGATGGAAACTTGAAACTCTTCTGCGAGAAAATAGCGAAAGCGTGAACTGTCCAAAACGCCGGCCATGCCGACAACTTTGCGCGGCGGTAGGCCGGAAAATTTTTGCAAAGCCCAAACCATAGCGTCCAAGGGATTGGTGATACAAATAACAAAAGCTTTCGGTGCATATTGCTTGATACCCGCGGCGACTTGTTTAATCACGCCGAGGTTTTTAGACACCAGATCATCGCGGCTCATGCCGGGCTTGCGCGGAAAACCGGCGGTGATAATGCACACATCGGCGCCGGCAATACCGGCATAATCATCCGTGCCTTTGAAATTGCTGTCATTGGCAAAGACGGCGCTGGCCTGATTAAGATCAAGGGCTTTGCCTTGGGCCGGCCCTTTGAAAATATCAAATAGGACAATATCGCCCAGATCTTCGCGCGCGGCCACATGTGCCAATGTACCGCCAATCATGCCTGCGCCAATCAGCGCTATTTTTGCCCGTGCCATTTCGTACTCCTTTGTTATGTCATGTTGGTTTATCTCTTAAGGGCAAGCGCAAGCATTTGCCACAAAAAAAGGCCGCCAAATGGCGACCTTGATTAAGCGTAAAACCCGGGGTTTATTTTTTCTTTGTCCGCGGTTTGGTTTTAGCAGGGAACCATTGTGCCAATTTTGCGCCGGCCCATTTATGACCGCCCCAGCCAAAGGCAACTGCCCCGCCAACACCTGCGGCGAAAGCAAGGGCGCCAATGCCGTATTTAAACGCTGTATCGACGATTTCCTGGCCGATGCCCATCTGGTTAAGACCCATAAAGGTCACCAGAACAATCGTCACATATTTGATAATCCGTCCGGCCAGTTCGCCAGATGTTTGGGTGACAAGTCTGGAGATGAAATTGGCAATGAAGAAGCCGGCACCGACAATAATCGCACCGACTGTAATGCGGCCGCCAAATTCAAGCACGGTTTCAAACACATTGGTCAATTGGGCAATACCCAGCGCATTAAATGCAGCCACAAGCCCCATCAAAGCAATGCCAACAAAGGCAATAATGCCGACAATGCGAGAAGGCGGTGTTGCGCTGGAACTTGTTTCTCCGTCCAATCCACCCAAAACGCGCAAGGAGCTATCAAAACCGAGAGACGGCAAGGTGTCTTCGGCTAAATTAGAAACAAAGCGGCCAATGATGACGAAAATGGCTAAAATTGCTGTCGCCGCCAGAACCTTGGGAATGTAATCTGAGATTGTGCTGAGCATATCGCTGATACTGGTGAGGCCGACGGTTTTAAACGCCGCCGTCGCAAACAACAAAATCAAGACGCCAAACACCAAACCACCAAGGGCTTTGGCAATACGGTTGCTCGTGCTGCCACTGGTTTCATTGAAGTTAAGTTTGTTGACAAAACTGTCAATTTGCGCCGCTTCCAGCGTGCTGGTTGTGGCGTTCATAGCGACTTTGGAAACAATCCAGCCAATGGCGCCGATAAGCACACCGCCAATAATATTGGGTATATAATCAAACACACGGTCAAGCATGCCGTTAAGCGCCGCCAAAGGTTTGCCCGGCCCTGATAATTCTTCAAACCCGCTCAGGGCCGAGAGAATAAAGATAAGCCAGACAATCCAAAAGGTCGCTTTGCCCAGTGAGTTACCAATATTGCCGCCTGTCGTCTTGGCGCGGCGCCCCAAACCAGTGCGGTTAATGGCGGCCGAGACAAATTGCCCGGCAATCCAGGCAATAATCAACCCCAAGACAATCACGATTAACGCTGTTGCGGGATCAACTAGATAATTTGGTAAAAACCCCATCATATTTTCAATTTTTTCCATTTTGCTCTTCTTTCCTTCGCTAAAGCCTTTAAATTTCATAGCTTCCCCCAAGGAAGCCCCCATTGTTCTGTGACCCATGCCCAGAGCGGGTAAACCATAGATATCTTAATCTGAACAGAGCCTAAATGCCACAACCAATAGTATAATCGAAAATGTGGGCCGCGCCAAGCTTGCCAGCGGCTTTTTCAAACCCTATAGGTTTCTCATGTCCGTTGCCCAATTTTTATCCGATAAAACCAATGCCAAATTGTTGCACGAAGACGCGGCGCAAAGAGACGCGGCTTTGGCGCTCGACGATGTTTCTGCCCGTCTGCAAGCGGCCAGCAAAACCCGTTCCTGGCTCGGTAAAGCGAAGCCGGCGGTGCGCGGCCTTTATATGTGGGGCGGAGTGGGGCGCGGGAAATCCATGTTGATGGATGTATTTTACGACCAACTTCCCGGCGACCATAAGCGCCGCGTGCATTTTCATGCTTTCATGCAAGATGTTCATGAACATATCCATCATTGGCGCGCCCTCAGCCCCAAACAGCGAAAAAACCAGGATAATTATGTGCGCGGCGCTGGCGACGACCCCATTGCGCCGACCGCCAAAGCTTTGGCCAAACACGCATCGGTTTTGTGTTTCGACGAATTTCACGTCACTGATATTGCCGATGCCATGATTTTAAGCCGGCTGTTTAAAGCCTTATTTGCCCGCGGTGTTACGGTTATTGCCACGTCGAACAGATCGCCGGATACCCTCTATAAAGACGGGTTAAACCGTGGGCTTTTCCTGCCGTTTATTGAGCTGTTGAAAGAAAAAATGGTGATCCATGAATTTGCAGACGGCATGGATCACCGGTTGCGCAAATTACAAAAAGCGCCCGTATATTACAGCCCTTTAAGCGCACAAGCCGACAAATTTGTCGACGCCGCATGGGCGCGGCTCATTCGTCCGGCCACAGCAAAAAAAACCGCTCTCAAAGTACAAGGCCGCACACTGACACTGCTGGCCGCATCGGGTACCGCCCGCGCCAGCTTTGATGATTTGTGCGGCGCGGCTCTGGGCGCGGCGGATTATCTGGTTATTGCCCGCACTTTCACCACGCTGATCATCGAACATATCCCGACCCTTGGCCCGCAAAACCGCAATGAAGCAAAACGGTTTGTCACATTGGTTGACGCTCTTTATGAAAGCAAAACCAAACTGATTATCTCCGCTGCCGCCGCCCCGGATAAATTGTACCAAAAGGGCAATGGCAGCTTTGAATTTAAGCGCACAAGTTCGCGGTTGATAGAAATGCAAAGCGTGCAATATCTGGGCACTCGCCGCCGGCTGGCGGCAGGTTAACCGTCAGGGTTTACGTTGATAGCGAATGACCCACCGGTCTTGCCATTCATCCTTCGCCGCCTGTTTGCCTTGCCAGCGCCATGTCAAACTGTCTTGTTTGATATCCGTCCAAATCATCCGCAGATGGGGGCCTTTATCGCCGAGCCTGGTATTAACCAAAGCAAATGTTCCGTCCGCATTTGGCCCGCCAGAGAGCGCAAAATATCCGCCCTGATCGTCAACCCATGTTTGCCGCCATTTTTTCGTCTGCTTTTGGTAAGTTGAAACGCTCATGCCTTTAAATTGCATACTGGGCGCGCCGTCGAAATTTTCCGTGATGACGCAATCGCCAAATGGAGAACGGGTAATGATATTGGTGCCTGTCGCTGTCGCGCCGTCCTGCCCGTCCCATTGCAAATCCCAAACCCCGACCCAAAAATCAAGCTGCCGATATTCGGTGTCGCTACAAGCTGCGGGCGGTTTGGAGGCTTGTTGAGCCGCTATATTCAGAGGGGTCAAAACAAAGGCCAGCCCGCAAATCATCATCATTTTTTTTAACATTAATAATCCTCCTGGTTCTAACTTTACAGCAATAGGCGTTCTCTACAAAGCCAATAAATGCATATAGATGGCGTCAAATATCTGGGCTTTAACCGCCAAGGCTGACACTGCCCAGACGGTAGCGAAGCAGAACGCGGCAATCTTTTAGAGCGCCGCCTGCGGGGGGGACGAAAGACCATGCTCGCGCCGCTTTCCTGGCATTGCGGCCAAATTGTCCCCGTGGCAGGGCGCGCTCAATACGGACATTTTCGGTGCGGCCGTCGGCCCCGATATCCAGGCGTAAAATCACCCAACCTTGCTGGCCGGCGCGGAACGCTTTTTTGGGATAGCTCGGCAAATTAAACAGCCGCGCCGCCAATTTTTCGCCGCCAATACAATCATCCGGATCGGCATAACCCTTAACCCAAGGGTCGGGCGGATAGCCTGATTTTGGCATAAAGGGTTTCGCATTGGCACATGAAATGCATAATAATCCCAAGCATAGGAGGGGCAGATAATTCATTGCTCATTCATCCTCGTCAAATTTACGCTCGACCAGCGCGCTTAACGCTTTTAAGGCGGCCGGGGCATCGGCGCCTTTGGCGGTGATGATAATGTCTTGTCCGCAGGCGGAACCAAGCATGAGCAGCTCCATGATCGAGTTTCCAACCACCGTTTCCTGGCAAATATCATTACAACTGGTCACTTTAATTTCCGATGTAAATGTTTGTCCCAGCT
>QIKS01000001.1 GCA_003233025.1 Hellea balneolensis
GTCAATTGCACACGGTCAGAAACCGCCGGGGTGGCCATGACGGCCAATACAGGCCGTGTGCGCTTTTTCACTTCCGGCTTGGGCTTGAGAGCGGCAAGTATGATAGAAATAATTATAAACAATATGAGGATGCCTATGGGCACCAACACAACCAGTATTTTACGCAGCAAGCCGCCCTTCGGGTTTGTCTCTTTCAGGTTTGTCTCTATGGTATTCATGTTTTCCCTGCACCAATATCGCCCGTAAACGAGCGTGTTTAATCTATACTCAAATGTTACGCAAAATTATTGCGTGTTATTCATTTTTATAGAACTTTCACCCTGTCAAAGGAATGAAAATCTTACAAATTTAAAAGCCTTGGCTTTGGCAATTTCTCTCTCGCCGTTTCCTGTCCATATAATCCACCGCCCAAGGCCAGATGCAACCGAACCCGGTTGGCCAGACGTTCTTTACGAGCACTGATAAATTGCCCTTCTGTACTAATCCGCCGCGACTGGGCGTCCAAGAGCTGCAAAATACTGGCCAGGCCTTCACTAAACCTTTGCTCCAACCGTTCCTCCGCCTTGATGGCCTCATCCAGTGAAACTTGCAAAGCTTCTTCTTGGACGCGCAATAAATCCTCGGCGTAAAGGGCGTTTTCCACTTCGCGGTAAGCGGTCAGGACAATGCCGGCATAAATTTCTAATTGTTGTTCCAGCACGGCTTCATTGCGGGCCAGCTCTGCGCGCAAAGCCCCGCCTTGAAATAAAGGTGCCGTCAGGCCAGCGCTTAAAGAGCCAATTAAATTATCCAGACTAAACAAACGTGATAGCGCCCCCGCCGCTGTCGAGCCATTGCCGCTCAAGCTTAAGCGCGGCAGCAGGTTTTTCTTGGCAATGTCAACGGAGAAGCCCGCCGCCTGCATCCTGCGTTCCGCTGCCAGCAAATCCGGGCGGCGCAGGAAAATATCTGTCGGAGAACCGGCATTGGTCAAAGGCGGCAAAAAAGGCAGGTCTGTGCTGGCAGCCAGCTCGTTTTTTGGATAGCGCCGCAAAAATGTTTCCAGCAAGCGCGTGATCGCCCCCTCATTTAATTGCCGAAAGGCCAAGGTCGCTTGGGCGCTGGCCAAAGCCGAGCGGGCCAGACGAAAATCAGAGGAGCCTGAAACTCCGCCGTCAAACCGGCGCTTGGTCAGGCGCAAAGCCCGTTCCTGGGTCGCCACATTGCGCTGGGCGAGATCGCGCAGCAATTTGGCTTCAACTAAATCAAACCAGGTTTGGCTGGTCGCGCCGGCAATGGACAGGCGCGTCCCCGCATAATCGGCATTTGAGGCTTGAGCGGCCAAATCCCCGGCGTTCGCCGTATCGCGTACCCGGCCCCATAAGTCTACTTCCCAGCTTAAGCTTGCCCCCAGATTAAAACTGGACGCGCCGCCAATGCTTCCTTGCGCCGCCTCGCTCCGCGTTGCGTTGGCACTGGCGCCAAGCGTTGGGTAAAGCCCGGCGCGGGCCGCTTTTGCGCCGGCTTCCGCAGCGGCCAAAGCGGCTGCGGCAGCACGGATATTGGTGTTGTTGGCCAAAGCTTCATCAACAAGAGCGCCCAAAATCGGATCGCCAAAACCGTCAACCCAATTTGTCGTCGGCAGACGGTCAGAACTTGGCTCCGTCCATGTGGGCTCGCCGGTTTGCTGGTCTGTCGGCGCAGCAGGCAAGGCAATGGCGGCCTCGGTCTTTTGGGGCGCAAATGGCACCGCGCCCAAACTGGCACAGCCAGCTAAACCGCTTAAGCTCACCCCTAACATTAATGATATTGCCAATGACCGCATTATTCAAAACTCCATTTACGCTACTCATAACGCAGCCTCACTGGAAGTCAATGATTTATTATTGAAAAACGATAAGAAAATGCCTTGGCGTCTTCTCCAGGCTAACGCAAAGCCCGCCGTTGCACGGAAGACAAAGCGGGTCTGGCAACACCGCGCTTGCGGGCAGGTTGATAGGCCAGCCCGGCATGGGCCTTACAATAGGGATCGGTTTTTTCGGTGCCGCGCCCACAAAAGCGAAATGAGGACGTTGCCGGATCGCCGATCGGCCATTTGCACATATGTTCGGTAATGGTCAATATGGTGGCAAATTCACCGCTGGGCAGGGGTTTGGCGCCGACGGGAATGCTTGGCGCGGTGGGCACGGCACGTTTTGGCCGCGCAATTTTGGGCAAAACCGCAGGCCGCAATTTTGCTGGCGCACGCTTGGCTTTGCGCCGGGCGGGTTGAGAGGGTTTGGCGCGACCTGAAAGACCAAGCCGGTGCACCTTGCCGATGACCGCATTGCGCGTCACACCGCCAAGCTGTTTGGCCACTTGCGAGGCGCTGAGCCCGTCCGTCCACAATTTCGTCAACAATTCTACCCGTTCGTCCGTCCAAGCCATTTATTTTCCCCTATTGACATGTAAACACAAGATGTTGTGTTGAGTTTCTATTTTAAGGCTACTCCCAACCTCTTTAATACCAGATATCGTAGCTGGTTTGGCGCAAGATACAAGATAGGCTCTGTATCTATCCACAGATTTCTACATATTGTGGTGTGATTTTGTTGGGCTGTTGCATGTTAAGCGGCTTGGCGTCGCCTAAATGCCGTGCTAGAGAAGCGTCCCAACACAGGAAAAAACATGACGACGCGCCCCCCTTCCTCCCCCATCCCCACACCAAACCAGCCGCGTGAATTTGGCCCGGTCAATTGGCACGGTCTGTGGACGCTTTATAAAAAAGAAGTGCAGCGCTTTATGAAGGTTGGCCCGCAAACTTTGCTGGCGCCTATGGTGTCCAATGTTTTGTATATGACGGTTTTTGTGCTGGCCTTTGCCCAATATCGGGGCGACGGGGCAGGTGATTTTATCCGCTTTTTGGCGCCGGGGCTTGTTATGCTCGGCATTTTAAACAATGCGTCGGCCAATTCGTCATCCTCCTTGATGACCGGCAAAATTATGGGCAGTATTATAGATGTGCTGATGCCGCCTTTGTCACACGCCGAACTGGCCGTTGGTTATATTGGCGGTGCGATTACGCGCGGTATTATTGTCGCGCTCAGCACGGCTGTTGCCCTGTCATTTTTCACGCCGCTCATTCCCGTTCACTATGGGGCGGTTTTATATTTCGGTCTTTCCGCCGCTGCCGCTATGGGCATGGTTGGTTTGTTGTCGGGAATATGGGCGGAGAAATTTGATCAACTTGCCTTCGTCAATCAATTTGTCATTTTGCCGTTAAGTTTTCTATCGGGGACATTTTATCACATCACCGTCTTGCCAGATGTCTTGTATAAACTGTCCTTGCTCAACCCGTTATTTTATTTCATCGACGGCTTTCGCTACGGTTTTCTCGGCACATCTGACGGCGACATTATGACCGGGGTCATTTATACATTTATTCTCAACATCGTTCTTTTTATCATCTGCCTGAAGGTTTTAAAATCAGGCTGGCGGCTCAAAGCTTAATGGAGACACACCATCATGTCTGATAATGATCACATCTATAATTGCTACAGCCCCCCGCCTGTTGAATTTGTCAAGGGAGAGGGCGCGTATTTGTATACGGAGAACGGCGATAAATATCTCGATTTTATTACCGGGATTGCCGTTAATGGTTTGGGACATAGCCATCCGGCCTTGGTCGGCGCGCTGACCGAGCAGGCTGGAAAACTATGGCACCTCTCCAATATGTTTCGCGTTCCGGGTCAATATGAACTGGCCGATAAATACTGCGCGCACACCTTCGCTGACAAAGTGTTTTTCACCAATTCCGGCGCGGAAGCCGTTGAATGCGCCATCAAAACCGCGCGCCGCGCCCAATTCGTTGAAGGTCATGAAAACCGCTACGAAATCCTGACAACCAAAGGTGCATTTCATGGTCGCACCATCGCCACGGTCAATGCGGGCGGCAATCCGAAATATATGGAAGGCTTTGGCCCGGTCATGCCTGGGTTTACCAACCTGCCTTTCGGGGATTTTGACGCTATCAAAGACGCAATTTCAGAAAATACCGCCGCCATTCTCATTGAGCCTGTGCAAGGCGAAGGCGGCGTGCGCGCGCTTTCCACCGCATTTTTGAAAAGCTTGCGGGCTTTGTGTGACGAGCACGGCTTGTTTCTGGTTTATGATGAAGTGCAAAGCGGTGCCGGGCGCACCGGCAAGCTTTTCGCCCATCAATGGGCTGACGGGCAAGCTGATCCCGATATTATGGCCGTTGCCAAAGGCATGGGCGGCGGCTTCCCTGTCGGGGCGTGTTTGGCGACGGAGCGTGCCGCAAAAGGCATGGTTGTTGGCACGCACGGCTCTACATATGGCGGCGGGCCGCTGGCTATGGCGGTGGCTAATGCTGCCTTTGACCTGCTCAACGATCCTAAGCTTCTGGCCAATGTCAACAAGATGAGTAATTATCTGCTCCAGCAATTTGAAGCCTTAAAAGATGCCCACCCGGATGTGGTGGAAGATGTGCGCGGCAAGGGCTTGCTGACGGGGATGAAGCTTAAAAAGAAAGCTTTGGATGTGCGCAATCTGGCACGGGCGCAAAATTTGCTGATCGGCACGGCGGGTGACAATGTTCTGCGCTTGCTTCCGCCCCTCATCATCACCGAGGAACATGTGCGTGAGGCCGTGGCGGTTTTGGACACTGTCTTCACCCAAGCCAAAGACATGGATGATTTTGAAGCTTAGCGGTGCTTTTATATATCTCACGGCAAGTTCGCTGCGCTCACGCCTCCGATGGGGCGCGCAGTTGCGCGGCGCCCGGTCGGGCTTGCCTCACTGCGTTCGGTACCGGGGGCGTGCGGATAGTTTCTTAAAAGAATACAAAACTTATTCCTCTCCCTTTTTAGGGGGAGGAGTAATGTCCTGAATTTTCCTCGTACACCCCACCTTCCAAAC
>QIKS01000084.1 GCA_003233025.1 Hellea balneolensis
CCGTGTTTTCTGACACTGGTTAATCCCGCGAATTAACTCCACAAACATAAAACCATTTTCAAACCGTTCCTTAGTGAAATGACACACCATAGTGAATGAACGTTCATTCACTATGGTGTAAGTAAGGTGATAGAGGGGTTGTGTCAACCCATAATGAATGAACGTTCATTCATTATGAGGCGTTGTGTTGTTATAGGGAAGCTGAAAAGAACATGGGCAGAGAGTAAGGGCGGAGAGTAAGGACAGGAAGGCCAAGCCAGAGAGTAAAGCCAAGCCAAGGGAAGGGCAAGACAGGCCAAGGGAAGGTCAAGACAAGGGAAGGGCAAGGATGCAAATAGATAGTGAGTGAACGTTCATTCATTGTGAGGTTTGTTTGGGAATTAAGCTGGGGGCAATAAGCATTGAGTGAGGGGTCACCTTATCTGATAGTGTTGCGAAAATAAAAATGCTACCTCCTCGTCTTGCCTGCTGAGGCACGTCTTTCGTAAGGAACATCCGCCGACCATGAATGAACGTTCATTCATTTGCGCAAAATGCCGAAGCTGTCAGGAGAATACTCATTATCGGGACATGAAAAAACACCGCAGCGCGGTTAGGGCTTGCCCGCGTCAGTTTATTGCCGTAAAAAACCATGCCCTCGTCGCATAATCATGCTTGACGAAAGCCCGGCAAATGGTTTCTTGTTTTTGAAGGGGTGGCTTGCTGCCATGCCCGATTATTAAAGGATATTCCATGTCTCGTCGTTGTGACCTAACCAATGTCGGCCCTATGAGCGGTAATAATGTGTCTCACTCTAATGCGAAGACCCGTCGTCGCTTTGAACCCAATTTGTGCAATGTCACCTTGGTGTCCGACACGCTTGGCCAAAAATTTAAACTGCGGATTACAGCCGCAACCTTGCGCACCGTTGATTTCAAAGGTGGGCTGGACGGATTTTTGACCAATACCAAAAATGCCAAATTGTCAGAAAAAGCTCGCAAGATTAAGCGCGCTCTTGCTAAGAAAGCCTTGGAAACCGCATAATACCGGTTACATAAATATCTAAAAAGCCATCACCCTTTTCTTTTCCTCCACGGCGCGGGGGAGGAATAAGTTTTGTGATCTCCTTAAAAATCCATATATCCTGATACCAAACACCTCTTGATGTTCGGTAAGTGCGAACGCGCTCCTATCGCTCTAACAGCGAACGGCCAATATTGAGGAATTTCTCGTGCCGTTTCGCAACCAAGGTCTCGGCGTCCAGAGGCGCATATGTTTTGAGCGCGCTGGTAATGGTTGCCCCGACGGTTTTGATGGTTTTCGCCCGATCGCGGTGCGCGCCGCCGACGGGTTCTTTGATGATTTTGTCAACAACCCCCAACCTGATCAAATCATTGGCGGTGATTTTCATGGCTTTGGCGGCGTCTTGGGCTTTGGTGGCGTCGCGCCATAAAATAGAAGCGCAGCCTTCGGGGGAGATGACGGAATAAATCGAATGCTCCAAAATATGCACACAGTCGGCACAGGCAATCGCCACCGCGCCGCCGCTGCCGCCTTCACCGGTTATTACCGAGATAAAAGGCACGCGCAAAGATAGCCCCTTGTCGATGGAGCGCGCAATCGCTTCCGCTTGGCCGCGTTCTTCGGCGCCGCGCCCCGGATAAGCCCCTGCGGTATCGACAAGAGAAATAACCGGCATACCAAAATTTTCCGCCAATTCCATCAAGCGTACCGCTTTGCGGTAGCCTTCCGGATTGGCCATGCCAAAATTATGGTGCAAGCGGGTCTTGGTGTCGTGGCCTTTTTCGTGGCCCATAATGACAACGGATTGCCCGCCGAGCTTTCCCAAACCGCCGAGCAAAGCCTGGTCATCGCCAAAGTTTCGGTCACCGGCAAGGGGGGTGAAATCGGTGATCAACCCGGCGACATAATCCTTAAAATGCGGACGGTTGGGATGGCGGGCAACTTGGGTTTTCTCCCAAGGGCCTAATTTGGCATAAATATTTTGTAGCTGCTTTTTCGCCTTGGCTTGCAATTGAGCAATTTCGTCGGAAACATCCAGGCCTTGCGGGCCGTTCATTGCTCGCAATTCATCAATCTTGCTGTCAAGCTCGGCAATAGACCGTTCGAAATCCAGATAGGTGCGCGCTGTGCTCATAGGGGTTTCCCGTACCATTATTTAGCCGGCCATTGTAACACCGCGCCTGTGCGGGGCAAGCCCTTTAACTTCCGCCAAGAGGATGTTTTGAGTGCACCAAGGCTTTCAACCGTTCATCCAGCACATGGGTGTAAATCTGGGTTGTCGAGATATCGGCGTGACCGAGCAAGGTTTGCACGGCGCGTAGGTCGGCGCCGTTCTTGAGCAAATGAGTGGCAAAGGCATGGCGCAGGACATGGGGCGAAATCCGGCTGGCATCCAAATTGGCGCTTACGGCCAAGGCTTTTAAGGACTGGGCGAAGCGCTCGCGGGTCATATGGCCTTGCTTGGCCCGGGACGGAAACAGGAATTTTTGCGCTCGCGCCTTATGGGTTTGGGCCTTAGGCACCGTGTCTTCTCGCACCAATTTCCAATCGGCAATGCTGTCCACCGCCTTGCCGGTTAGGGGCACGAGGCGTTCATGGCACCTTTGCCGCGAATAAACAAACAATTATCGCCCCGCCCCGTCGCCGCTAAAGGCAGGCTGACCAGCTCGCTCACCCGCAGGCCACCGGCATAAAGAATTTCAAGCTGGCACAGCGTGCGCATGCCGAGGGGCCCGGATAATTTTTGCGCGCTTTGAAACAACGCATCCACATCATCTTCGCTTAATATTTTCGGTAAAGGACGGCCTTGTTTGGGGGCGCGCAAATTATGGGCCGGACTATCGGGTCTGATGTTTTCCGTTTGCAAAAACCGGTAAAATTGTTTCAGGCTTGATAATTTCCGCGCGCTGGTAGACGGGGCCAGCCCTTGCTTGGCCCAGGCCGAAAGCAAAGCTTCCAAATGCCCGGCGCCAGCGCCCGAAAGCGTGCGGCGTAACAAGGTTTCGGCCCCCTCAAGGTCGCGGCGATAGGCGGCGATGGTGTGCGGGCTGGCGGCGCGTTCGGCGCTCATCATTTCCAAGAAAAGTTCAATATGGGGGTCGCTCATGTGCAGCTACTGCCCGATGAAATCTTCAGCCGCCACCGCCCCTGCCATATCGGCCATGCCGGCTTCCCTGAAGATAAATAATAATTGCGCCAAAGCCTGATCGTTGAGGGTGGACAGAGAACCGCCGTCTAAAATGGACGCGGTTCTTAAGGCGATTTCCCCGTGTGCGCCGCGCCGGGCAATTGTCTTTAGGATGAGAAAATCACCGGGGGCCAGCGCCTTGCCTTTAGCTTTTCTCGCCGCGCTTATAACCGTCGTTGTCGCCGGATTAAGTCCGGCGCCAAGAGAGGCGGCGAGATAAGTATCGCGCACGGCTCTGGTTTTTGTGGCGCCCTTGCCCGCAAGTCTGGTTTCAATATCAAGCCCCAATTCTCCGCTCAAAAAACCACCGCCCAGCGCGTCAGCGGCCAAAGCAATACGCACCCGTAATTTATCGTCTTGGGCCAAGGCCCGGTGCAAAGCCTGCAGCCCGCCAATATCATCCCGGGCTACCGCCAGACGGGCGAAAAGTTGCGGGTTGGCGTCGGCCTGGTTTTGGGCTGGCAGGCGGGCAATGTCTGTGGCCAAAAGTCTGCTAAAGGTGGTTAATCCACCAATTTTTTCGCTCTTTTCCAGCATTGCAGTTATCAGCGCAGTACTTGCAGCGGTGTCTGGCGCGATCTTTATAGATGTATAAACCTGGCCCCAATCGGAAGGTTCCCAGCGCGCTTTCCTGTCCATTTGCGTCAAAGGCTCCAGCCCAGCTTCGCTAAACCCGGTTAAGATCGCGTCCAATTGTCTACTGCTTAACAAAGGTAAAGCCCGCCCCATAGCGGCCAGGCGCAGCTGGGGAGAAAAACCCTCGTCCACCGCTATCATGGCGGCAAGGGGCAAAGGCAAGCGGCTCGGGGCGGTTTTTTTAGGTGGCTCGGCCCGAAATACATCTCGTGCCATGGCCATGTGCAGGGGCGATATAATGTCTTTGGTTTTCGCAGGTTTTATCTGGCTGCCGGTTAAATTGCCCAGCAATATAAAAAACCCTGTGTCCGTGTGGTCGCCGCGTTTTATCAAATCCGCCGTGAGTTCGGCGGCTGACAGCTCGCCGCGCACGAAATGACAATAGGCGCGCAATTTAGCCCAATAAACCGCGCCGCGCTCGGTAATTTGCCGGTCAGATTGCACACAAGCTTGCGCGCTATCCCCGCCTAAAAGCGCTCGCTCGGCCAGCAATCTCTCAAAGACGGGGGTGTTCTGAGACAGGGTGGTTTGGGCGCTTAACTGGTCATAAGCTTCGGTGCCAAACAGGTTGAGCACGGCGCGCAGGCGGGCGGCTTGATAGATATCGCGCCCGGCCCCGTCTTCGGCTTGCGGCGGCACACCGCCAGACAACAGAGCAGCGCGGACAAAGCCGCGGGTGGGGCCGTCTTTTAAAGCTTCCTCCCCAAGTGCGCCAATGAGGGCCGTCGCTGTTTGCGCTGATGTACTTTGCCAAAGATGAGGCTCAAGCCCGCCTTGGGCGGGGGTGATCAGCCCGGCGTCATAAGCGCTGGCCGGCGACAAGGTATCAACTTGAATTTGCGCGCCCGCCAAAGCCGCACACAAAAAACTGGCAGCGGCGGCAAAGCCTGCGAATTTTATCCATAAAAGACGAAACAAAGACACATTATATCCTATTTTTCAAAATCGTCGGCCAGTTCATGGACGACATCTGTGCGGGTTACATTATCCGGGTTTGTGCTTTGGAGCAGCCAAAACCCAATGCCAATAAGTGCCACAACCAGCACAAGCCCAATCCATCTGGATGTTTTCATGATTTTAACCCTTTATCTGATCTTGGGTGCTTTTAGCATTGAGAATAGGCGCAATACCAGACATACTCATGTAAATTATCTGTAATTGACTGCCAATTTGTAAAAAATGCGCACACAAGGAGCAAGACCAAGAGCTATGGGGCCGGACGACGAGAAATTAAAGCAGTGTTCGATCGCATTGGTCGGGTTGATGGGGGTTGGCAAAACCACCATTGGCAGGCGCTTGGCCAAAAGACTGCACCTGCCTTTTGTCGATTCCGATGACGAAATTGAAAAAGCGTCCGGGCGCACCGTTAAAGGCTATTTCAAAGATCACGGCGAGGCCGCCTTTCGCGACGGCGAGCGGCGGGTGATCACCCGCCTGCTCGGGGGTGTGCCTTTGGTGTTATCAACTGGCGGCGGTGCTTTTATCCCTGAAGAAACCCGGGATATTCTCATGCAAAACAGCCTGACCATCTGGCTAAAGGCCGAGTTTGAGACAATTATGGAAAGGGTGAGCCGCAAACAAGCCAAACGGCCTTTGCTCGATGTGCCCGACCCGCAAGCCGCCATGCGTCAATTGATGGAAGAGCGTTATCCTCTCTATGCCCATGCCCACATTACCGTATCGGCGGAAACCGGAACCCATAACCAAACGGTTGACCGGGTCTTGTCGGCGTTGCGAGACCATTATGACGGTTAAAACCTTGACGCTTGCCTTGGGCGAGCGTTCATACCCTATTATCATTGGCCAAAGCCTGCTGGCTCAGGCGGGCAAATATATAAAGCCGCACTTGGCGGGAAAGCGCATTTGTATCATCAGCGACGCCGCGGTTGCGGATCTGCATCTGCAAGCCCTCATGGCCGGCTTGGCTGATCTGGACGGTTGCGCCATAGACAGCATTATCCTGCCGCCCGGAGAGGCGACGAAAAGCTTTGATGTTTTGGAAGATGTGTTGGGGCAACTCCTGGAGAAAAATTTTTCGCGCAATGATTGCCTGATCGCCTTTGGCGGCGGGGTCATTGGTGATTTGACCGGGTTCGCGGCGAGTATCCTTAAACGCGGCTGCCGCTTTATCCAAATCCCGACCACATTACTGGCACAGGTTGATAGCGCCGTTGGCGGCAAAACCGCCATTAACACCAAAGTGGGCAAAAACCTGATCGGCAGTTTCTATCAACCCAAATTGGTGCTGGCCGATACCGATGTGCTGGGTACTTTACCCGTCCGGGAGTTAAAGGCGGGGTATGGGGAAGTGTTAAAATACGGTCTGATTAATGACCCTGAATTTTTCGGCTGGCTCACACAAAACGGCGGAGAGAAAATCATCGCCTGCGATCCAAAAGCGCTGGCATATGCTATCGAAACGTCTTGCGCCGCCAAAGCCGCGATTGTCAAACAGGACGAGCGCGAGCACGGCGTGCGCGCTTTGCTCAATCTCGGCCATACATTCGCCCACGCTTTGGAGGCGAGGGCTGGCTATGGGGGCACATTATTACACGGGGAAGCGGTGAGCGCTGGCATGTTGATGGCGTTTGAATTTTCAAGCGACCAAGGTCTGTGCCCGCCAGAGGACGTGGAGCGCCTGCGCGTCCACCAAGACAAGTTAGGGCTTTGCACGGCGGATAATTTGGCGGCCATTTTGTTTGAAGACCCCAAGGTCCTGCTCGGTTTCATGGCGGCGGACAAGAAAAACACCAATGACCAGTTAAATTTGATCTTGGCGCGGGGTATTGGCAAAGCCTTCCTCGCTGATAATGTGGATAAAGACAAAATACTGTCTTATCTGACGCAAAAAAAGGAGGGCTAGGGTGGAGGTGTTTCTTGAGACGGAAAACATCATAATATTGGTTGTGATTGTCGGGTTGATTGTGGTTTCGGGTTTTTTCTCAGGTTCGGAAACCGCCCTGACTGCCGCGTCGCGCGCCCGCATCCATGCTAAAGCTCAAGAGGGTGATAAGCGTGCGCAAATCGTCGCCCGGCTTTTGGAGCGGCGCGAGCGACTTATCGGCGCGCTCTTGCTTGGCAATAATCTGGTCAATATTTTGGCTTCGTCCTTGATGGCGGGCTTGATGTTATCGATTTTTGGTGATGCGGTCATTTTGTATGCCACAGCCGTTATGACATTGCTGATCCTCATTTTTGCAGAAGTTCTGCCAAAAACCTATGCCATCAGTAGGCCGGATAAGGCCGCTATGACTGTCGCCTGGCCAGTGGGGCTGCTGGTTAAGGTTTTTGCCCCTATAGTCGCCATGATCCAGTTTTTGGTCAACGGGGTGTTGAGGTTGTTTGGTGTGAGCGCAAGCGACCAATCCTGGACGGCCACCGAGGAAATCCGCAGTGCGATTAATCTGCACCATTCAGAAGGCAGTGTCGAAAAAAGCGAACGCGACCAAATCGTCGGGGTTTTGACCATTGGTGATCTTCGTGTTGACGATGTGATGATCCACCGCAAAAACCTGGTGATGATCGAGGCCGGGCAACCGGCTT
>QIKS01000086.1 GCA_003233025.1 Hellea balneolensis
ATTGGGCTTTTTCGCACGGAGTTTCAGTTCATGGTCGCAGAATCCATGCCGCGCTTCCAAGAGCAGGTTGATCTGTATAAAAAAGCGATTGAGGCCAGTGGAGACCGTCCGGTTACTTTTCGCACACTTGATTTGGGCGGTGATAAAATTCTGCCTTACGCCGAGACTTTGCCCGAAGAAAACCCGGCAATTGGTTGGCGGGCAATCCGTATTGGCCTGGATAGGCCGGGCTTGCTGCGCTATCAATTGCGCGCACTTTTGGCGGCGGGCGCGGGCGAGCATTTGCGGCTGATGTTTCCCATGGTTGCGACCATTGAAGAATTTACCGCCGCCCGGAAACTGCTGGACAAGGAAGTTGCGCGCCGCAAAAAAAGAGGTTCAGACTTGCCCAAAAAACTTGAAGTCGGTGTGATGTTGGAAACCCCGTCTTTGGCTTGGCAAGTGGACGGAATTTGCAAATATGCGGATTTTGTCTCGGTTGGTGCTAATGATTTGATGCAATTTTTCTTTGCGGCTGACCGGGATAATCCGCGAGTGGCAGAGCGTTATGACGGCCTGCATCCGGCCGCTTTATCCATGTTGGCGACATTGGTTAAAAGGTGCGCCGCCCACAAAACACCGATCACCATTTGCGGCGAAATGGCCGGGCGGCCTTTGGAGGCGATTGCACTGGTGGCGCTGGGCTTTGATAATTTATCCATGCCGGTCACGGGCATCGGCCCGGTCAAAAGTGCCTTGCTGGCATTGGACGCAGACAAGCTGGCACGCCGTCTCAAACCCCTGTTGGCCCGTGGTTCTGATCTCAGCTCGGTTCGCGCCAATTTGCAGCTTTTTTGTTTGAAAGAAGGCATCCCGGTTTAGCCCTCGACAGCGCCCCGGTTTTCCCGTACCCAGCTAACATGAAAATACCACAGGCGAGACTTGAACAGGTTGTCGATAAATTCGACGCGATCGAAGCCCGCATGAGCGTGGCCAGCGAAGTTGACGAAATTGTCAAGCTGTCCAAGGAACATGCAGAACTGCGCCCCCTTGCAGAAGAAGTGCGTCTTTTGCAGGCGCAATTAGCCGAAATGGCGGAGCTTGAGGAGATGGCTGCTGATCCTGAAATGGGGGCCATGGCCAAGGAAGAATTGCAAAGCTTAAAACAGAGCCTGCCGGCGCTGGAACACAGGGTTAGTATTTTTTTATTGCCAAAAGACAAGGACGATAATGCATCGGTCATATTGGAAATTCGCGCAGGCACAGGCGGTGATGAAGCAGCGATTTTTGTCGGTGATCTCTACCGCATGTACGCCCGCTATGCCCAATTGCAAGGCTGGAAAGTTGATATTGAAACCAGTTCTGAGGCGGAAATGGGCGGCTATAAAGAAATTATCGCCTCGATTAATGGCAATGGCGTGTTTGGCAAGATGAAATTTGAAAGCGGCGTTCACCGGGTACAGCGCGTGCCAGTGACGGAAACCCAGGGCCGCATTCACACATCGGCGGCCACCGTGGCGGTCTTGCCGGAGCCAGAAGATATAGAAGTTGATTTCTCCATGACCGATGTGCGGGTTGACACCATGCGGGCGTCAGGGGCTGGGGGGCAGCACGTTAACAAAACCGACAGTGCCGTGCGCATGACCCACGAGCCGAGCGGTATTGTTGTTGTTTGCGACGCTAAATCACAACACCAAAACCGGGCCAATGCGGAGAAAATTCTCAAGATGAAATTATATGAGATGGAGCGTGACCGGCTTGACGCGGAGCGCGCCGGCGACCGTAAATCACAGGTGGGTTCGGGCGACCGCTCAGAACGGATCAGAACTTACAATTACCCCCAAGGCCGGGTGACAGATCACCGCATTGGTTTGACGCTTTATAAGCTGGATAAAATCGTCGCGGGTGATGAGCTGGACGAGGTGGTCAACAGTTTGATCGCGGAAGATCAGGCCGCAAAACTGGCGGAACTGGAAATGGGTTAGCGCCTTTTATGGCACAAACATTTGAAAACTTGGCCCGTACTGGCGCCAGAGAGTTGCGGGCATTTGGGATTGAAAATCCGGGCGTGGACGCCCGGATTTTGCTCATGCATATTTGTGAGAAATCGAGAGCGGAATTGATTGCTGCGGCCCACGACCTTGTGCCAGAAAATATTGCCGCTCAATATACAAGCCTGATTGCAAGGCGTAAAACCCATGAGCCGATTGCCTATATTACGGGGCGCAAAGAGTTTTGGTCGTTGACATTCGGTGTTGATGGCCAAGTTTTAATTCCCCGGCCTGAAACCGAACTGGTGGTTGAACATGCCTTAAAAGCCGTGAGCGAAATTAAGAGCCCTCGTATTTTGGATGTGGGCTGCGGATCTGGAGTGATATTGCTAAGCTTGCTCTCGGCGCGGCCAGATGGGCGCGGGCTTGGGGTTGATATTTCGCGCGCGGCACTGGCGCGCAGCGATAAAAACGCCCACATATTGGGGCTGGAGATGCGCGCCCAATTTATGCATTCGGATTATTTAAACGCTGTGATTTCGAAAATTAAGAGCGGCGAGCAGGAAAAATTTGATATTCTTGTTGCCAACCCGCCCTATATTGACGGCGCTGCTATGAAGAAATTACCGCCAGATATCAGTCGCTACGAGCCGCAGGTTGCGCTTTACGGCGGGGAAGACGGGCTGGATGCATATCGGGCAATTACCGGTGTGATGGAACACGTGTTAACCCCAAAGGGATGCGTGGTTTTTGAAATCGGTTTTGACCAAGGCGCAGCGGTTGAAGCCATGCTCAAAGCTGCGGGTTGCCAAAAAATTGAGCGGTTTAAAGACTTTGGCGGACATGACAGAGTAGTGAGCGGGTTTTACTGATAATTTAGCAAAAAGGGCTTGGATATGCGAAAGAATAGGGCTAGGCTCTCCTTGGTTAGCGAGATTGGCTGTGAAGCCGCCGCACCAAAATTGAAAAGATAAAACCAGTGCCCTTATAAGGAGGGACGTCCAATAGCGGACGAGAGATATCTGAATTTATAGACAACTTAAATCACACGGGGATGAGCAAGTTGTATAGTCTAACCCCCATATAAGGATGCTTTCATGAATAAGCGCCATCGTGGTCGAAACCGTAGACCAACCCAAAATCCCAATCGCTCTTTTGATAGCAATGGCCCGGATATTAAAGTCCGGGGGTCTGCCAAGACCGTCTATGATAAATATATAACGCTGGCCAGGGACGCGACGTCTTCGGGCTACCGGGTTAAAGCTGAAAATTATTTGCAACACGCCGAACACTATCTGCGCGTTGTGCTGGATCTACAAGCAAAGGCGGATGCTCAAGCCGAGCAAAACCGCCAAGCCAAACCGTCGAACCCGGAAAGGCACAAGAGCAGCAATGGCCATGACAATGACAGAGCGGCGAAGGAAGCGGTTGCAAAACCGGTTGAGCCTGAAGTTTCCAAAGTTGAGCCTGAAGCTTCCAAAGCTGAGCCTGAAGTTTCCAAAGATACTGCCGAAAAGAAAAAACCCAGAAGCCGCCGTAAAAAACCGGATGAAAGTGCGCCAGCCGAACAAGGTTGAGACGCGAAATCAGCGCAGTAAATTATTGTAACGGCTTTATCTCCCGACGCCCTCGCTTCGTGCAGCCTCTCCTTGGGGGAGGCGCTGTATGAGAGGGTGAACTTAAACCAAGCAACCGCGTGGTTTACAGCTTAGGTCATAAACCAGTTTTACTTTTTTGCGGCTGGTTTTTTCCGAGCAGCGGGTTTTCTCGCGGGTGCTTTCTTTGGCGCAGGTTTTTTCGCAGCAGATTTACGCACGACAGGTTTCTTCTTTGCGCGCGCTTTTTTGCGTGCGGGTTTTCGAGGTGTTGTGTCCTCGTAATCAGGATAATCATCGCTTTTGTCTTGACGCTCCGCCAGTTTGGATTTGGTTTTATCAACCATTGATTTTGTCGCGCTGCTGGCATTTTTTGCGGCGCGTGCGGCGGCGTCTTTTGTGGTTTCAATCACGTCAATTGTCGCCGTGTCGGACTTGCCGCCGTCGGGGGATAAATTGTTGTTGATGTGGAAAATGGTTACCATCAACTCACACGAAAGCCGCAGGCCGATAAACAAAAACAGAATTTTGAAAAATGCCATAAGCAAAAGGCCAATGCCGCCGCCAAATGAAAAGCCGAGCAAAGCAAATGCCGCTGCAATCGTGCCTAAAAAGCTGACAACAATGACAACAAGACCAAGATAGAAAAACGCAGTTACCAAGCGGTCTTTCATTAATTTTTTAAATGAAAAAAACTGTTTGAACAAATCGAGCATGAAATTCCCCTGTTGTTGTTATTGTGAAACCTAGCATAGTCACCACGGCCTAAGGCGCAAGAACATAATTCTCAGGCTCGGCACTTCTCTCGGCGCTCAATTCAACTTTGAGCCGTTGTAAGCCTGTATGCAGAGCTTCAATTTCGGTCTTGCGGACTTTAAAGGCGGGAAGTTCTGATTTTTTCAAAGGCTTGCCGGACAATGTGCTGAGGGTCATCGGGTTGATCTGGCGGCCGCGTTTTAACACTTCGTAATGTAAATGTGCGCCGGTAACCCGGCCTGTCGCTCCGACATAACCAATGGTTTGTCCTTGCAAAACCCGGCTGCCTTTTTTGATGCCGCGGGCGAATTTTGACAAATGGGCATAGGCGGTTGAGTAGCCGTCCGTGTGGCGGATGCGGATATAATTGCCGAAACTGCCAAAGCGTGAGGAGCGTTCGATAGTGCCTGTGCCTGCCGCCATAATCGGGGTGCCGCGCGGGGCGGCGAAATCGACGCCTTTGTGTTTTTTACGGTAGCCCAAAACCGGATGTTTACGGGGGCCGTAGCGCGACCATTGACCGGTGTTCGCATGAGCATCCGTTTGGCACCTTTGCCTTTGGCGTCATAATAGCCCTCGCGGCCATTTTCTTTCTCAAATAGATAATAGCTGGAGGTTTTGCCGCGCGGCGCAAAACTGGTATAAACCAGATCACCGGCTTTTATGGTTTTGCCTTTATGATCAACAACCGCCTCAAACAACATTTCAAATTTATCGCCGACGCGGATATCGCGCTGGAAATCGACGCTATGGGCATAAATCTGGGCAAATTGGACAATGACTTTATCGGGCGCACCAAGGCGGCCGGCATCCAGATATAAGCTGTTCTCGATTTGGCTATCGACCAAAACCAGTTTTTTCCCAAATTCAGCCTGGACGGTTTTGGCGCTAAAACCGCCGCCCTTTTGGCGCTCAACAAAAACCGTGTTTTCGATATTTGGCTTTAGGCTCAGCCCGGTAAATTCCTCGCCTTGTGGGTCAAAATACAGATTGACTATTTGCCCGACGCGTAAATCTTTCGGACTATAGACGGTTGAAAATGCCTGGGTGGCGGCGTA
>QIKS01000054.1 GCA_003233025.1 Hellea balneolensis
GCCTATGCCAAAAAAAACATCCCCACGGTGGAGGCCTTTAATGGCTCCCCCCGTGTCTTGGGCGCTGAGCAACAAGCCCGTCTCGGCGCCCACATAATCACCGCCCGTGCGGGGTAACTTCCCCGCTAGCCAGATCAAGCTGCCATAAGGATGGTAGCGCGGATCAACGGCCAGGGAACCCAAGGGCGTCAAGCGCACCCCCATCGCCCCTGTCGGGCCTTCGCCGGCGACAATATGTTCGGTTTTAAAAAAGATATAGCGGGCATTTTCGTTCATCAAAGCGCGGGTTTTTTCTGGCCCGGCCTTGTCCATCCAGTTCTCAATCGAGGCTTTTGAGGCCTGGGTTTTTGTCAAGGCGCCGCGGGCTATCAATACCCGGCCAATAGAGGTATAGGGTTTGCTATTATGACCATTAAAGGCGGCGCGGTATTGGCTGCCGTCTGGAAATTTAATCCGCCCAGAGCCTTGTATCTGCAAGAAAAACACATCGATCGGGCGGCCATAGGCCAAGACTTTTGCCGATAAAGCATTGATATTTTTACGGGGCTGTCTTTGGATGCTTTTATCGGTTGGCCGGGCTAAAATTGGCTCTGAAAACACGCTGTCGCCACGGCGACGAACCTCAAGAATCGGCGCGTAATAACCGGTTAGCAGGCCGCGCGGCGGGTTCTCTTCGCCTTTCGTGCTGAGCGCGACTGGCTCAAAATAAGCTTGAAAAAACGCGCGGGCATTTTGTTGGCTTATCTGTAAGTTTTGCGCGGCGGCGCAAGGTTGTCGCCAATCTTTAAATTGACCGTAAAGAGGCAGGGCAGCATTAAGCCAAGCTTCACCGTCGCGCCTTTGCCATTTCTTGCAGGTTTTTTGAAAGGATATAAGTGCGGGGGCAGGATTATAATCCTGCCAATGCTCAAGCTTTGCGAACACATGAGGCGCAGGGTCGGCTGGCGGCGAAGGCTCTATTGGCGGCGGTGGCTGGACAGGAACAATTTCTAGTTCAGGTGCCGGCACGGGCGCAGGGGTATCAGGATCAGGTTTGGCGGCGGGTGCGTCTGTAATGTCGATGGGCGGCGGCGGTTCGGAAGGTATTTGCGTTGGCTTTGTGGTTTGGCACGCAGCCAAACCCAATAGGGAGACCACCGCGCACAGGGTCGTGATTTTCTTGGTCGTGATTTTTCTGATCGGCATTACGTAAAAATTATTTCGTATCACTGGGGTGGTCAGGGGAGTGGTCGGGGCCAGCATCATCACCACTTAGAGGTATGTGCGGCTCGACGGCGGACAATATCCAATTGGGGTTTTTGCTGGTCAGCAGGCGCTCATAACCCCAAATTTCTTTCACTCGTGACAAGACATCCAAATCACCCTCCACCACATCACCGTCTTTATTGACCAAAGCGGTGGCCAGCTCGGCTTCATACACCACTTGAATAATTGCCTTTTTGCCGGTTTTTGATGCCCCTATAATCTCGGCGCTCATCAAGCGGGCCAGATCGGTGGTTTGGTTGAGGTTTTTGCTTTCCCGCTCATCAATCGCGGCAAAATAAGAGGCTTTGACCTGTTTGTTGAGCAGGCCGTCCAAGGCTTTCTTGTCCCCATCCGCATAGGCTTCCAAAATCATTCCATAAGCGGATTTGGCGCCTTCAATAAATTGCCCCAGATTAAACGTCGGATCTGCTTGGTAAATTGCCGTCAGGCCTTTTTTAGCCGGGCCGTCAAATTTGGGCGCCGAGGGGGCGGCTTGTTTTTGCGTGCCAAGCTTGTCCAACATGTCCTGGGGGTCAAAGCTGACCTCACTGCCTTCGCCGACATCCTTGCCTAAAACTGAATAGAGCATAGCGCCAACGATCAGCGTTAAAACGGCATATATAATAATCTCTTGCATCGACCGGGGTTTCCCATATTTTTAACGTCAGCTGGGGCTTGAATTTTTTTGCGCCAGCATCCATGTTAGCTGCTTAGAAAAAAGTTTCAAATCAAACTTGCATATAAACCCTTAAAAAGAGACAACCAATGGCGAAAAAGAAAGACGACAAACCAAAAAAGCCGGCCAAAAAGCCGACAAAAAAGAAAGCTGCTGCGCCTGAGGCAAAACAACAGGCCGCTCCGCAGGGGGCGCAGGATGCACAAGCACCGATGTTGCGCATTCTGGCTCAATATACAAAAGACGCCAGCTTTGAAAACCCAAATGCACCCGACAGCCTGCGCGCCGATCAAGCTGCGCCTGCGATTAATATCAATATCGAAATTGGTCGCCAAATGCTCGACGGCAATACGGTTGAAGTTGTGTTGATGCTTTCTGCCAAGGCCGAGCGTGACGGCAAGGCCGTGTTTTTATGCGAGCTTGAATATGCGGGACTATTTGCATTTGCCAATGTGGCGGATGAACACATCCAGCCGATGATCCTTATTGAATGTCCGCGCCTGCTCTTTCCCTTTGCCCGCCAAATCATGGCCGAGATGACGCAAAATGGTGGCTATCCGCCAATTTTGCTGGAACCCCCGGATTTTTCTGCCATGTTCCGCGACGAAATGTTGCGCCGGGCAGATACGAGCGGGCCGGGCAATGAAACGATTACCGTCAATTAGCGGTCGTTTTTGTCGGTGCCCGCACAGATAAAAATCGGTGTTTTAGGGGCAGGCGGACGTATGGGCGAGGCCGTGCTTGCCCAGATTGCTGCCCATGAGGGCGCCGTATTGCTTGCCGCTCTTATGGGGCCTCGGGCACAGGGTTTTGGCGACCCCGCCGCGCATAACAAAGATGTGCTTATAAGTACCGACATCAGTGCCGCCTTGAAAATCTGTGATGTGTTAATCGATTTTTCTGCGCCGCAGGTCGCCTTGGACACTGCGCTCATGATGTCTGCCGGCACACAGTGCAAAGCTTTTGTTACGGGCACTACCGGCTTTAGTGCGGCGCAAGAAAAAGCTTTGGCGGCAACGGGCGCACATATTAGTCTGGTTAAATCCGGTAATTTCTCTATGGGCATTTGTCTGTTGGAAGCTTTGGTAGAACAGGCCGCCCGCGCCCTTAATTCTGGCTGGGATATTGATGTTTTGGATATCCATCATCGCCACAAAAAAGACGCCCCGTCCGGCACAGCCCTGATGCTCGGCGAGGCGGTGAAAAAGGGACGAGAGCTTGATACTCCGCCGGCTTATAAATCCGTGCGGCGCGGCGATATTATTGGTGAACATCGTGTGACATTGGCCTCGGAGCTGGAGAGCTTGACCCTAACCCATACTGCAAATGACCGGGCGGTCTTTGCCAAGGGCGCGCTTAGCGCCGCTCTGTGGGCGGTGGATAAAAAGCCGGGTCTTTATGATATGGGCGATGTTTTGGGGCTGTAGGCGTACGGCTTTATATCTTATCTTACCGCCGCATCATGCTGCCTAAAATACCGCGTACAATAGCGGCGCCGTGCTTGCCGGCCAGCTTGCGGCCCAAAGACGCGCCGAGGGAGCGCACCGCTGCCTTGGTTCCGGCCTCCAGAGCGGATTGGCGGCCCCGGCCTTTACGACGAGCGGGTTTCTTTTTAGCTGCTTGCGTGTCGGCTTTGGCTTTTTGTGCCGCTATTTTTTCGCGCTTGGCATTGAGGGTTTCATAGGCTGATTTTCGGTCTATTGTCTCGTCGTAATCACCGGCGACGGGGGAGCGCCCCATGACGGCTTTACGCTCGGCCTGGGTCGCCGGGCCAAGGCGCGACGCGGGCGGGCGGATCAAGGTTTGGCCGACAATTTGCGGCCGGCCTTTTGCGTCCATGAGCGACACCAAAGCTTCGCCGACGCCCAGCTCGGAGATCACGTCCGCGGTTTTAAATTTTGGATTGGCGCGAAAGGCGCTGGCCGATGTTTTGAGCGCTTTAATTTCTTTGGGCGTATAGGCGCGCAAAGCATGTTGAATGCGGTTGCCAAGTTGTCCAAGCACACGATCTGGAATATCGCCGGGGTTTTGGGTGACAAAATATAGACCAACGCCCTTGGAGCGAATGAGCCGGGACACTTGTTCGATTTTTTTGACCAAAGCCGTCGGCGCGCCTTCGAATAATAAATGCGCTTCATCAAAAAAGAACACCATTTTGGGTTTGTCCGGGTCGCCAATTTCAGGCAGTTCTTCAAACAACTCGCTCAGCAGCCAAAGTAAAAATGTCGAATAAAGCCGCGGATTATTGATTAATTTATCGGCGGTGAGGACGGAGATAATCCCGTGCCCCGCCATATCTGTGCGCATCAGGTCGGTCAGCTTTAAAGCCGGTTCGCCAAAAAATATATCCGCGCCCTCCCTGTCCAAAACAAGCAGGCTGCGGACAATTGCCCCAACGGACTGAGCGGTAATATTGCCGTAATCAGCCATCAGCTGTTTGCGCTGCTCGCTCACATATGTCAGGGTTGCTTTTAAATCTTTCAAATCGAGCAGGGGCCAATTATTGTCTTCGGCGATGTCAAAGGCAATGTTCATCACCCCTTCCTGGGCGGGCGTTAAACTCATCAACCGGGTGAGCATGGTTGGCCCCATCTCCGATATTGTTGTGCGCACCGGGTGGCCGTTTTTTGCGTATAAATCCCAAAATATTGTCGGGAAGGAACGGTAGCTATAATCTTCAAGCCCGATTTTTGTCGCTCGCGCAATGAGCTTGTCGTGTAATTTATCACCCTGGGAACCAGCAACGCAGACCCCGGATACATCACCCTTCACGTCGGCAACAAATACCGGAACCCCGGCCCTTGCAAACCCTTCGGCTAAAATTTGCATGGTGACCGTCTTGCCCGTTCCCGTTGCGCCGGCGATCAGCCCGTGCCGGTTGGCCCGGCGAAGCAATAATTCCTGACG
>QIKS01000124.1 GCA_003233025.1 Hellea balneolensis
GCGAAACCCATGTTCGGCCAATGTGGATTTTCGGCTCATATCGCCCTTGGACATGCCGCCAATTTGCGGCACGCTGACATGGCTTTCGTCACAAAACAGCAAGCAGTTTTCCGGCAGGTATTCAAACAATGTCGGCGGTGGTTCGCCAGGATTGCGCCCGGTCAGATAGCGCGAATAGTTTTCAATGCCGGAGCAGTGCCCGGCTGCGGCGATCATCTCCAGATCAAATTCCGTGCGCTGGGCCAAGCGTTGGGCTTCCAGTAATTTGCCGTCTTTTTCAAATTCAGTCAAACGCAAGTTCAGCTCTTTTTTGATAAGCTTGGCCGCGGTTTGCAAGGTTGGACGCGGGGTAACATAATGAGAGTTGGCATAGATGCGCACGGTTTCCAAATGTCCTTGGGTTTTACCGGTAAGGGGATCGAATTCAGTGATTGTGTCGACCTCGTCGCCAAAGAAATCAATGCGCCAGGCCTGATCGTCAAAATGGGCCGGGAAAACTTCCACGCAATCCCCGCGCACCCGAAATGTGCCGCGAGTAAAGGCAAGGTCGTTGCGGGTAAATTGCATGGCGACAAGCTTGGCCATCAACGTGCGCGGGTCCATAGCTTCGCCGGTGCGGATATCGGCGGTCATTTGGGTATAGGTTTCAACCGAGCCAATACCGTAAATACACGAAACGGAGGCGACAATAATCACATCGTCGCGTTCCAAAATTGCCCGTGTGGCGGCGTGGCGCATGCGGTCGATTTGTTCATTAACCGAGCTGTCTTTCTCGATGAAAGTATCGGTGCGCGGGACATAGGCTTCGGGTTGATAATAGTCGTAATAGGAAACGAAATATTCAACCGCATTATCGGGGAAAAACGATTTAAACTCCCCATAAAGCTGCGCGGCCAGTGTCTTGTTGGGGGCAAGGATCAGGGCAGGGCGCTGGGTTTTTTCGATTATTTTCGCCATGGTAAATGTTTTGCCCGAACCGGTAACGCCCAGTAAAACCTGATCGCGCTCACCGGCATCAAGATTGGCAGACAGTTCTTTTATCGCCGCCGGTTGATCGCCCTTGGGGTCAAATTCGCTGACCAGCCTGAATTTTTTGCCGCCCTCCATCTTTGCAGGCCGGACAGGTCGGTGCGGCACCCATGTTGATTGTGGCCATGGCACACGATAACTGCCATAAAACAAAAAGCAACATTTCAGGAACAAATCATTTACCAATTGGTAAGTTTATCTCTTAGCGGAATATTTCATATGCTTGGATAGTGTTGGGATGGGTAGGGATAAATATTCATGAAGACAACTGCTACGCATAAGGCAAATCGATGGGCGCCGCGTCTGGCCACGGGCCTTGGGCTTTGCATGGTTTTGGCTATTGCTAGCGGGGCGAGTGTCATTGATCGCCCCTTTCTTCGTGCGGCTTCTGTTGTGATTGTCATGGGGGGTACGGATTTTAGCGAAAACGCGGGCCAAGCCTTATTTGTCATGGACTTTAATCTTCTGGATAATGTGCCCCCAGCTACGGCTGGGGATGATATCATTGCCCAGGACGGTGTGACCACGAATTTCAATACTGGCCAATTTAATGCCATTTCCAACGGCTTTGGCTCCGGTTATGAATTTGATATTCAAAACCCCACATCAGGTGGCGTGTTTACCAGTGTTGGCCCACATCAAACTTTGGATGCTAACGATATTTATTCAGAGTTTGGCCTGGATAACAGCACAGATATTGAACTGAGCACCAATAATCGCGCTTCTATTTTTCTAGTCGCCTCCAACGCGGCCTTTGATATTTATGCTCAGGCCAGCAATTTGGTTGCAACAGGCGACTTTAGCAGTTTGGGGTATAATAATATCAGATATCGTCTGCGCTTACGCTTAAGTGGCGGCTCAGGTATATGGCAATATGGGGGGCAAGCGCAAAACCCTTCGGCTGGCGGCTCCGGGATTATGGGTGCGATTAATGATTTGAGCGATATGAGTGCAGGCCCGACAAAGGTCTTTGATGGCGGGCGACGCACGGCTCAAAATCCCGGTACGCTCCTGCAACATGCCATAGGTTATCAATCGCGCTACCGGATCACCGGGGCTGGCGGAACGCTAGGTAATTATGATTTATCGATGGGCACAGGGACGTTGGGAGCGACAGTGACCTACACAATATATACGCCTTGATCGGCCACTAGCGCGCGGGGGGTAAATATGGTATGGGTATATCCATGTCCATGCCTTCTTTGTATCAACGAAATGCCAAATTTTGCAGCCAAAGCTTAATATTTGCCTTTGTTTTCATTATATCATTGTTTTGCTATGGCGTGGGTTGGGCAAAAAGTACGGACAATATCGTCCCCACAAATTTGATCGGTTTTGAGCGTCTTGCGGGTGGCCAATATGTGATTGATGTTTCTGTCAATGCTCAAGGTCCATTTAAATTTATGATTGATACGGGGGCTTCCCGCACCAGTATTTTTGAAAAAACCCAAGCCAGGCTGGGTATTAAAAACTTGAACAATTCCAAACGCATTGTCAATGGTATGAACGGGGCAGCGTTAAGACCGGTTGTCATTGCCAATTCGATTTCATTTGCCGGCCACAGGGTAAGCAACCATGCGATTATTGTTTTGGAAGACTGGGGCAAGGTCGGCAGTGAACACTTGGCCGGGATATTGGGCATGGATGTGCTGGATGGCCTTGTCTTGTCTTTTCGCCACGGTACGGGCGAGGTTCAAATTGAAGCCGGTAAAGATTTAAATTGGCGAACCTATCGCAGGTGGACAAAAATAAACTTAAACTTAACCCCCAACCCCTACCCAGAGGCTGAATATGGGCTTTTATTTACCCATACATTATTTGGCGGTCTGCGTATTCCGACCATGCTGGATACAGGGGCGGGGTTTAGCGCGATCAGTTGGGATATTGTTGAAGGCACAAAACTGGGCAAGGAGAAAAAACGGCTGAGAGAGAAATGGGTTATCCAAGGTGCAATTGGCGAATTTAAGCCGGCTTTGCGGTTTGTGATGAGGAATATGATTGTCGGCGGGTTGGAGTTTGGAAAGCGGGACCTGGTTGTTTTAAACTTTGATCAATTACCGATAAATGGCTACGGAAAATACCCGCTGGCTGTGGTCGGAGTTGATTTATTTGCCGGACATGATTTTATCCTCGATCTGAATAAGGGAGATGTTTTAATCGACGCAAAATTGAAGAAATTCCGTGAGAGATCACGTTCGCAGGCGCGCTCACAGGTTGGTCTTTATTCTGTCGTTGTTGAATAAGGGATCAATTATTTCTTATACCTTTCAACGAAATGATCTATTTTTCCAAAAATAGAACGGCCTTGCTTGTCCTTCATTTCAATAGAGACATGGTCTCCGAATTTCATAAAACCGGTTGACGGTTTGCCGTCTTTAATGGTTTCGATCATCCGGATTTCTGCGATACAGGAATAACCCCGCCCGCCGTCTTCGATTTTTTTGCCTGCACCGCCGTCGATGCCCTGGTTGGAAACTGTACCGGAGCCGATAATCGTACCCGCGCATAATGTGCGGGTTTTGGCTGCATGGGCGACGAGCTGGGCAAAGTTGAAGGTCATGTCTTTACCCGCATTGGCCTTGCCGAACGGTTTTGCATTGTATTGCACAAGCAGCGGTAGATGAACTTTCGACCCCCGCCACGCACCATCAAGTTCATCTGGCGTTACCGCAACGGGCGAAAATGCGCTGGACGGTTTACCGTGTACAAACCCAAACCCTTTGGCAAGCTCGCCGGGGATGAGCCCGCGCAAGGAGACATCATCCACAAGCATGATCAATTTGATATGGCTCTTGGCATTGCGCGCCGAAACGGCCATCGGCACGTCATCGGTTATGACAACCAGTTCGGCTTCGAAATCAATACCGTGACCTTCAGACACGGCAAGTATCGGGTCCATAGGCCCGATAAAACTGTCTGAACCGCCTTGATACATCAAGGGGTCTGTGTAAAAGCTTTCGGGCACTTTACTGCCCCTGGCTTTGCGGACCAATTCCACATGGTTGATATAGGCACTGCCGTCCAGCCACTGAAAAGCACGAGGTAGGGGCGAGGCGCAGGCCTCGGGGGCGAAGCTAAAACTGTCCCCTTCGCCTTTGTTTAAAAGCTCGTACCGCGCTTGCAATAGCGGCTCGGCAATTGCCCAATTGTCCAGGGCATCTTGCATGGTGGAGGCAATGTCTCCGGCGTCAACGGCCTTGGAAAGATCGCGGCTGACGATGATTAAATGCCCGTCCCGACCATGTTTGATAGATGCGAGTTTCATGGCTATTCCTTAGCTTCTGCGGCGATTTTTTCGTGCAGCCAGGCGGCATGGCGAGGCGCTTTTTTTGTCTGTGACCATTCTTCGAGCATGTCAAAGGCGACAGATTTAAGCTGTCCCATTTGCTGCGCATTTGCAGTATCGGCGGCCAATTCCAACCGGTGCCCATTGGGGTCAAAGAAATAAATCGACTTGAATATACCGTGATTAACCGGCCCTAAAACCTCTATACCATTGGCTTCCAGATGGGTTTTTGCCGCACTTAAAGCTTCCAGACTTTCGACACGTAAAGCAATATGTTGCACCCAGCGCGGCGTGTTGCGATCTCGCCCCATTTTTGGCTGGTTGGGCAGTTCGAAAAACGCCAACACATTGCCGCCCCCTGCGTCCATGAAAATATGCATATAAGGATCATATTCACCCGTGGAGGGCACATGGTCTTCGGCGATAGCAAGTTGGAAATCCATGCCCAACATATGGGTGTAAAATTCAACAGTTTCCTTAGCATCCCGGCACCGATAGGCAACATGATGAAAGCCGCGCGTATTTGGTTGATCTGTCATAATAGACGGCCAAAGTAATCTTTAAAAAGATGTTTTACAACTATAATCAACTCGCACCCTTACCCATCATCACCTTTTCTCTTCGTGAGATACAAGATGGACAAAGACTCTCGCTTAGCCCAGACTTCAGCCTGTCTCATAAGCGCTAATGCCAGACACGAATAAACCACCAAAATTGCAATAAGTTTTAATACGATTTTAACATCGCTCTCATATTTAGGGCGCGGGATGAAAATAAGAAAATTACATTGTTAGGGCGGCGCATTTACAATCTTGTTCACAAGGTGTTTGTGACGTGGGTTGCGCTAGGTTCTCTGTCTGGAGCGGCAGTGGCAGGGGACGGCATCCCGGTTGCGTCTATGTCAATTTTGCGTTCCACTGCGGCCGATAGCGGGCCTTTTACAATAGGCGGCAATACCATTTCTTACGGGGTTGGGACCAATGTAAGAATAACCGGTGTTACCGTCGGCGGTATGACATTAACACGCTCTGCTATTTCAATGCCCACGATCGCCATTAGACGCATTGATAATGCTCAAAGCAGTGGTGAGAGGAACACTTTTTTTTATGCGGGGCGCACAAGTGGCAGCAATGTTCTCATTGAGGGGGAGGAAGTCCTCAGTATGGAGGAAGCGCTCAACAATGACTTTATTACGTCCGGTGGGTTAGATGTATTTTTAAATGTTTCGCTTGGTTCTGAGCGACCAAACAATATTGAGCGGGTTGATTATATCGTTGGCGCAGGCATAAATTTGCCAATAACGGCAGATTTGTTGGAGGAAATCGGCACCATCGCAAATGAAAAGCATGGCAATAATTCCTATAAAATCGCGATGATAACGAGCCTAGACGCATTTGGCGCCCCGGCGTCATACGGGCCTTTGGCGCTGGTCGAGGGCAGTGTTGATTATGGAAATTTAGGTCAACCAACAAATGCAGGCGGCGCTACCCGGCGCAATATATATATACGCAATGCAGCCCACCCAACAGGCGGCAGCAACGGGCCTTCTGGTTTTGAGGGGAGTGATAGCAATTTTATTGGTTTGTCATTTGTGTCATTTTCCGCCATGGGAGCGACGCCAGGGCAAACGGTTTTTGGCTATTCTATATTTCCCAATGACATGTTTGACGGCAATGATCTTGTGGGTTTAACAGATGCGCCGCTGGCGACAGGAACAGCGATTAATGGTGGCGATATTTTTGGCGGCACCTTTGCCGTATTTGCAACGCCTGCTGCCGAACTTGAAGTTGACATTGACGAAGACCCTGTTTTGGTTGCATCAAAATCTGTTGAAGTATTCGACCCTTTAAGTGAAGGGCTCTATGCCGTACCCGGCAATGATGTGATCTATACGATTTCTTTGTCAAATACGGGCCCTGGCTCGCCAGATGCAGACACAGTTTTCATTGCAGACCGGTTGCCTTCGGAAGTGGAATTTTACAATGGTGACATTGACGGTGCTGGCCCAGAGACAAATGCTATTGCATTTGTAGATGCAGGCTCGGGATTGACATTTAACTATGGGAGTGACGCGGGGTACAGTAATGGTGTGGTGGCGCCGTCATCTTTGAGCGATTGTAGTTACACACCTGTTGTGGGATATGATCCTGATGTCACCTATGTTTGTTTTGAACCGTCTGGTACATTGGCAATAGGCGCACCTGTGTCAGGTTTTGCCGTAAGGTTTCGCGCCCGCATAAAATAAGTAATTTCCCTACCCCAATCGTAAACTATTCAATAAACCCAATGGGTTAAATTATGAGGTGTGGTAAAAGAGTGGCTCCGCAAGCAGGACTCGAACCTGCGACCCATTGATTAACAGTCAATTGCTCTACCAACTGAGCTATTGCGGAATAATACCAGTCTTAGGGTCGTGCTGATAGCAGAAACACCATCGGCCCGACAAGTGCTATTTTGATATAATTGTTAGATTTCTTCATATGGGTTTTCCTAACCTTGTCCCGTCAAAACGCCGGCTTTTACGGAATAGTCGACAGCGATTTCATAATCGGGGTCATTGTCAGAATTAACTATCAATTGACCTGCACGCTTGAGGAGGCGGTGACAATCGGGGGTGAGATGTCTAAGCTGTAAATGCTTGCCGCGCGATTTATATTTTGATGCCAAGGTTTCAATGGCTTGCAGGGCGGATTGGTCAACAACGCGGCTGTTTATAAAGTCGATAATGACTTTGTCAGGATCGTCTTGGGGGTTGAAAATTTCAGCGAATCCCTCGGCGGAACCAAAGAAAAGCGGGCCTTCGATTTTGTAAATTTTTACGCCTTTTTTTGACGTATCAATATGGGCATGGATGCGCTTGGCATTGTTCCATGCATAGGCCAAAGCCGATACAATAACCCCGACAATGACGGCAATGGCCAGGTCGGTCATCACCGTCACCACTGTTACCAAAATAATCACCAGAGCATCGGTAAGGGGGATGCGGCGCATAATGGTTAAAGAGCGCCAGGCAAATGTGCCGATCACCACCATAAACATCACGCCGACAAGAGCGGCGAGGGGGATTTGCTCGATCAAGCCCGAGGCGACCATAATAAAGGCCAGCAAGAACAGAGCGGCGGTAATGCCTGCCAGCCGGGTACGGCCACCGGATTTCACATTAATCATCGATTGGCCGATCATGGCGCAACCACCCATGCCGCCAAAAAA
>QIKS01000256.1 GCA_003233025.1 Hellea balneolensis
TAATCAGTGCGTGGGCATCTTGCAATGATAAATCATCATCAAGATCAAGCTGCATCTGCATATGGACATAGGGGCCGGATGCACGGGTGCGCAAATCGCGCACGGCGGATATACGTTTGTCATACAAAGCCAGTTCCTCAATCAGCTTGCGCTCGGCGGCGGGCAGTTCATGGTCGAGCAATTGGCTCCAGGCCAAATGGCCGATTTTATACGCCGTATATAAAAGCCACAGGGCAATGCCAACACCAACAAGAGCATCAGCGCGCAAAAATGGAGTATAACTGGTTAAAACAATGCCGGCGATGACGGCAATATTGGCCGACATATCTGCCATATAATGGGCCCTGTCACCGCGCACGGCCAAAGAACCGGTTGCTTTAATCGCCCAACTTTGGGCGATGAGCAGCCATGTTGTGACCAAAATAGCAAAGACCATAGCGGCAATGGCATAGCCGCTTTGCTCAACCATAGAGGGGTTTTGGACGGATTGTGCAGCGCGTTCCAGAATATGGACGGAGGCCAGAACAATCAGGCACACCTGCAAAACGGCGGCAAACCCTTCCGCTTTCCCCCGTCCGAACCGGTAGTTTTTATCGGGCGCACGAGCGGCATAGCGCACAGCAAAAAAGCTTGACAAGCTGGCCAGAAAATCAAGGCCGGAATGTACCAGTGACGACAAAATACCAAGGGAACCCGACTCGCGAAAAACCGCCAGCTTAATCAAGATAAGCACGACACCAACACCGACCGAAAACGTGGTTATGCGGCGGGTAATGCGCGCACTGTCGGCAACCAAAAGACGGCCGGCCCGGCCTTCCCGTTCAGGGATAGCTGGCCCTTTACCCTTGCCTTTTGGTGTTGTATTGTTGCGTTTGGTCATTATATATCGCGACGATTAAGGGGGTGAAATTATCATTATACACCCGGTTTCGACATGTGTTGTTATACCATTACCTTTACAAATCATAGCTTTTTTACGTGACAAACCCGCGCAATTATATTATCGATTTTCGATGTGTTGTTCGGGGTTTTATCAAGGGAATGAAAAATGAGTGATTTGTATAAAAATATAATGGTTTTTTGTGTTGTCGGAACGGTGGGCTTGGCCGCATGTTCAAATGAGGCGGTTAATACGCCAGACGAGACGGACATGACCCCCAAAATGGCTGCTGATAAAAACCCAGATGCCATTCCCCATGCCCAGCTTGGCAGCAATGTTATTCCAACCGCCTATAAGATTGATTATAGGATTGACCCCCGCGAAGACGGGTTTTCCGGCGTTGTCCATATTGACGTTGATATCGAAAAAGCAACCCAGAAAATTTGGTTACATGGTCAGGAGATGACGGTGACGGGCGCCGCGGCTTTATTGGAAAACGGAGATAGCATTGCCATGGCTTATTCCGAAGTTCCCATGCTCGAAGCCCCGTCTGGCATTGCCATGCTGGAGCTGGACGTACCGATTGGCCCTGGACAAATTACCTTAAGCATTCCGTTTGAAACTCCTTATAATCTGGCGTTAAATTCCGCCTATAAATCCATTCGTAGCAATGGCGAGCAAGCTGACCATTATGTGATCACCCAATTTGAGGCTATCGGTGCCAGACAAGCTTTCCCCGGCTTTGATGAAAGCCGCTTTAAAATACCATTTTCCGTCAGCATTACCGCCCCCACCATCGATACGGTCTATGCCAACACACCTGTGATCAGCAGCGAACCGACTGATGACGGCTGGACAAAACATGTCTTTGCCAAAACCCGGCCTTTGCCAACCTATTTGCTGGCCTTTGGTGTCGGTCCTTGGGACGTGGTGGAGCATGAAGACCTGGCGCCGACAAATATTCGCGACCGCGCCGTGCCCTTGCGCGGCATTACGGCACGGGGTGAAGGCGAGAACATCCGTTATGCCCTTGAAAATACGGCGGGCATTTTGGAGGCCATGGAAACCTATTTCGGCACGCCTTATCCTTATGAGAAAATCGACCTTATCGCGGCGCCGGAATATGCATTTGGCGCCATGGAAAACCCCGGCGCCATTGTCTATACGGAATTTTTAATGCTGATGGATGAGAACTCATCTTTGGGTCAAAGACGGGCTTATGCTCGCGTGCATTCCCACGAGCTGGCCCATCAATGGTTTGGCAATCTGGTCACACCTGTCTGGTGGGAAGATATCTGGCTTAACGAAGCTTTCGCCACATGGATGGGCAATAAAGCCATTGATCTGTGGAAGCCCGAAGGCAATTTTGACCGGCTAACCTTAAACGCATCTTTGGGCGTTATGGCCACCGATTCCCTTGCTTCAACCCGGCAAATCCGCGAGCCTTTATTGCGCAGCGAAAATGTCATGGATCAATTTGACGGCATTACTTACCGCAAAGGCGGCGGGGTGTTATCGATGTTTGAAAGCTATCTCGGCGAGGAAGGTTTTCAAAAAGGCGTGCGGTTGCACATGGAAAGATTTAAAGACGACATTGCTTCAGCCGATGATTTTTTCCAGTCCCTGGCCGATGGCTCGGGCGATGCCAAAGTGGTTGCGGCCATGCAAAGTTTCGTCGACCAGCCGGGCTTGCCTTTGGTCAGCGCCAAGCTCGACTGCACCGGCGATGTCCATAAATTGGAAATTTCCCAGTCTCGTTACGCGCCCTTAGGCTCAACTATTGCCCAAGGGCAAAAATGGCAAATCCCGGTATGTGCGCGCTATGACAGTGATGGCAGTTCGCAAAAAACCTGTTCCTTGTTGTCAGAAGCAAGCTCGACACTTGTTTTGGAAAGTCAGTCCTGCCCAGCGTGGATAACATTAAACGCCGACGGGGCCGGGTATTACCGGTATTCTATGGACAGTGCGGCCTGGGCTGGATTGCTCGGCAATCTTGATCAGCTCAATGCGCGCGAAATCCTGACGGTGCTTGATAGTTTAAGGGCTTCTTATAATGCGGGGAAAATGGATAGCGACACGTATCTCGACGGGCTGGCCGCATTTGCTGCTTTGAAAGAATATGACGTGGCGTCGCGTGCAGGCGGTGGTATCGGTAATATGTATAACCGATTATTGCCGGTTTCCGCCCGCCCCGATGTCGCCCGCTATACCCGTGAACTTTCCGCCGAACGCTATGAACGGATTAAAGACGGCAATGATGTTGAGGCCAATTTACTGGCACCGACCTTGGCCGGGAGATTGGTAAATTTTGGCGGCGACGAAACTTTGAAAGCAAAATTTGCTGACGCTGGCGCCCGCTATCTTGGCCTTGACGGCCCGGCGGATAAAACCGCATTGGCCGCCAATATGCGCAGTCTCGGCCTGGCCACCGCCTTTGAAGTGCGCGGCGAGGCAGCATTACCGGCCTTGATGGACTTGGTAAAAACCGGCACGCCTGCGGAAAAAGGCGGTGCCGTACGCGCCATATCAGCCGCGCAAGACCCGGCCCTTGTTGCCCGCCTACTCGACGAAGCTTTGAATAATACCGATGTCTTTACCAGCCGCCAAGCCAGTGGTTTGGTCGGTGGTTTCATGGGACGCCCGGCCCACAGGGACGCAACATGGGAATGGTTTAAAACCAATTTTGATGCTTTCGTCGCAGCGCGTATCGCCGATGTTCGCTTGGGCACAATGCCGCGTTATGCCGGCGGATTTTGTTCGTTAGAACGGGCTGCAGAGGCGGAAGAATTTTTCACGTCCAAAGCTGATATCATCCCCGGCTATGAGCGTTCTTTGGCCCAAACCTTAGAAGCGATAAATCTATGCACCGCCTTCAAGGCCGCGAAATCTGAAGAGCTGGCCGCCGCATTGGCTGCGCGTTAGGCATAAATAAAAGGAACGGTCATGGATTGGCTGCATCTGATCATCCTGGCAATACTTCAGGGGTTAACCGAGTTTTTGCCAATTTCCAGCTCTGCTCATCTGATCCTGCCTGCGCAGATTTTAGGCTGGCCTGACCAAGGCCCGCTCATCGATCTCATGGCCCATCTTGGCACTTTGGGCGCGGTGCTGCTGTATTACCGAAAAGATGTCGCCCAGATTGTTTTTGGCGGGTTTGATTTGGTAAGCTTCAAGCCTGAGCGACAGCAAAAACAGCGTGCAAAATTGGCTTTTCATTTACTCATCGCGACACCGCCCGCTTTGGCCATGGGGTTGATTATGAGCGTTTATGGTTGGGATCAATTGGTGCGCTCACCAGTGATAATTGCTTGGGCGATGATCGGGTTTGGCATTGTGTTGTGGCTGGCGGATATTAAAGGCAAAAGCACCAAGACCATAAAATCTATGGACTGGCAGGCGGCTTTGCTGATCGGCTGTGCGCAAATGATCGCCTTTATTCCCGGCACGTCGCGCTCTGGCATAACCATGACCGCCGCCCGCGCCCTTGGCTATACCCGCGCCGAATCAGCGCGGTTTTCTATGTTGTTGGCCATTCCGATTATCGGGGCAGGCGGGGCTTATGCGCTTTTGAAATTGATACAAAAAGGCGACCAAAACGCCAGTCTGCAAGACGGACTTGTCGTGGCGGGTCTGTCTTTAGTCACAGCTTATTTCGCCATTTCCGTCTTCATGAAACTGATCGAACGGATCAGTTTTTTCCCATTCATGATTTACCGACTCGTGGTCGGAGTGGCGCTTTTGTGGTGGGTAATGCAGACGGGAACACCCGGAGTTTAAGCTGGTTTTTCTTCGTGAAATTCGCCAGATTTTTTAAATTGCTTTAATGTTGGCGGGATGATGGCTTCGATGGTTTCGCCTTCTATGCCCAAATCGCTAAGCCCCGGATGGTCGCCGCTGACCACATTATCTGTCCGCAAACGGGTCAGGATAGGGCTGATAAATGGTAATGTTCCTGAAATTTCGCCGACCAATCCCAAAGCTTGCCCGGCCAGCCAAGGCAGGGGGACTAAGACGGGTTTTTTGTCAATAGCGCCCATGATAAAAGCCATTAATTCCTTGAATGTATAAATCTTAGGGCCGCCCAGTTCATAGGTTTTTCCGTCTGTGCCTTGGGTGATTTTCCCGGCGATTGCTTGGGCCACGTCGCCGACATAAACCGGCGAAAACCGTCCCGCACCGCCGCCAATGAGCGGCAAAGCGCGCGTCAATTGTGCCATGCGGGCAAAGCGGGTGAAGAAACCGTCATTTTCGCCGAACAAAACCGATGGTCTGAAAATGTCGGCGGACGGTATGGCCCGTTTTAAGCTGGCTTCACC
>QIKS01000091.1 GCA_003233025.1 Hellea balneolensis
TAGCCAGGCCGGCGAGCGTCTGGCCCACGCCCGCAAATCTGAACAAGAGGCACTTGTCAAAAAACAAGCCGCAGAAACCAGTGAGCGTGAACGCAGAGACGAGCTTTCCAGCGCCCAACAAAAATTATCAGAAGCTGGAGCCGAACAAAAAGCTTTAAAAGCAGTAGCAAGCCGGGCGCAAGATATGTCGGACTGGGTGCCGGTTTTAGACGAACTTGACGTAAAGTCCGGCTATGAAAGCGCATTGGCAACGGCCTTTGGCGACGATTTGGACGCCGGGTTGGAAACGACATTGCCCCTCCATTGGGGCGGCGCGCAAAACCCGGGCATCTCTTTGCCCGAAGGTGTCAGCGCCTTATCGGATTATGTCAAAGCGCCCAAGCAGCTTCAAGCCCGGTTGAGCCAGATCGGCATTGTCGCAAGCGCAGACGGCCCGCGTCTGGCAAAAATGTTGGCACCGGGGCAAAGACTTGTCAGCAAAGCAGGCGACCTTTGGCGTTGGGACGGCTTTCATGCCAGTGCTAGCATCCCGTCCGCAGCCGCCTTAAAGCTTGAAACCCTAAACCGTCTGGCCGTTGTTGAGGCAGGACTTGATGATTTACAAAACAATGTAGAAGCGGCGCGACAAAAATGGGAAACTGCCCGCCAAGCCCGCGCACAGGCAGACGAAAGCGCCCTGTCGACCCGGCGCGCTTTACCGGATTTAGAGCAAGAAGAACGGGCGGCACAAAACAGTTTAAACCGCTACGAAACCGATCAAGTCCGCCGCACGGAACGCAAAACGGCGGCCACCAGCCGCCTGGAGCGGGCGACGGCAGAGCTGACCGATGTGCAGGCAAGGCGCGGCCAAGCACAAGAACTGCTGGACGCCAGCGAGACCAACACCGACCTGGAACAAGAATTACAACGCTGCTCACTGGCACTAGAGAGCGCCAGAGACGAAGCCGATGAAGCCAGCGGGCACTATCGCAGCCTTAAAAATGAAGCCGAAGCCCGCGAAAACAGGCTGGCGGCGATCAAGCAAGACAGGGAAGACTGGCAAAACCGCCAAGAGCAAGCCGCCGCACGCATTGCCAGCTTGGAGGGCCGCAAAGCCGAAACCAAAATGGCTCTTGCGGCCGCTCATGACAGTCCCGATGAATTTACCAAGCGTCAACAAGTTTTGCTGTCCGAGCTAAGCCAGGCCGAAACGCGGCGCACCAAGGCCAGCGACAGCTTGGCGGAAATTGAAAATGCTTTGCGCGACGCGGATAGACATTTACGCGCCGCCGAACAAGCCCTGGGCACAGCCCGTGAAACCCGCGCCGCCGCTGAGGCTAGAAATGCGGCGGCAGGTGAGCGCAAAGATGAAATCCACGCCCGCATTCACGAAACATTATCCTGCACACCCGACGAGCTTCCGGCCCAATTAGAGCGCCTCAGCACCGACAATAAAATGCCCGAAACCGACATTGAACGCAAACTTGAGCGGCTCATACGCGAGCGCGAAAACATGGGCGGCGTTAACTTGCGCGCTGACGAAGAAGCCGCCGAGCAAGAAGAACGCTTAAGCGCGCTCAGTGATGAGCGGCAAGATTTGATCGCCGCCATTGCCCGCCTGCGCCAGGGCATTGATAGCCTCAACAGCGAAGGCCGCGAGCGTTTGCTCGAAGCTTTTGATACGGTCAACAAGCATTTTGGTCGGCTGTTCGTCACCTTGTTTGGCGGCGGCCATGCGTCTTTGGCGCTAACCGAGTCTGAAGATCCGCTGGAAGCTGGCCTCGATATTCTTGTCAGCCCACCGGGTAAAAAACTTGGCTCCATGTCCTTGATGTCCGGCGGCGAACAAGCGTTAAGCGCCACGGCGCTGATTTTTGCCGTCTTCTTGTCAAATCCGGCCCCGATTTGCGTGCTCGACGAGGTTGACGCCCCTCTCGATGACAGCAATGTCGAGCGTTATTGCAACCTTCTGGACGCTATGTGCAAGCAAACCCAAACCAAATTTATCGTCATCACCCACAACGCCGTCACCATGTCACGCATGGACCGTTTGTTCGGCGTCACCATGGCCCAAAAAGGCGTCTCGCAACTGGTCTCTATTGATCTGGGCGAAGCAGAGAAGCTAACGGTAAATATTTAGCCACCTGTGACCAGACGTCACACCTGCTTGTTTCGCCAGCTTTTCTTAGTTTTCGTGCGTCCGTAATGATGTTGACACCCCCCAAAGCCGCAGATAAATTGCCCGCATTTGGTGGTGGCCATCAAATGGATCAAAGCAATGTCTGAACAGAAAAAAATATCGACAAAACAGGATCAATCAAACGCTTTACAAGCGCTTGGAAATAAGGTTAAAGCGGCACAGAACGCTCGCGAGCCAAACGCGGACGAGGAACGGGCAGGCTGGGCGGTCGGCATACGTTATGCCAGCGAGTTTTCCGCCGCCGTTATTGTCGGTGGCATGCTCGGCGCAGGCATTGATTATTTTGCCAATACGAAGCCATTTGGGCTTCTGATAGGCATTATATTGGGATTTATGGCAGGCACGCGCAATATTGTGCGTATCGCCAAGGAAATGAGTGCAAATGATAGTGAAAGCTAGCATTTGCGAAAGAACAATAAGGCGGCAATAGCCCGCGCAAAACAAGAGGCCTGCAATGGCAGATCCACTGGATCCGATTAAGCAGTTTGAAATCCATCCCATGCAAGAATTTAAGCTGGGCGGATATGATGTCAGCTTTACCAATTCATCTTTCGTGATGGTAATGGCCGTGGTGCTTATCGGCTTGTTCTTGTTTATGGGCACATCAAAGCGCTCATTAGTACCCGGACGCTTGCAGTCCATGACGGAAATATCTTACGAATTTGTCGCCAATATGGTTCGCTCAACGGCAGGACGCGACGGACTTAAATTTTTCCCGTTCATCTACGCTTTGTTCATGTTCATCCTCTTTGCCAACATGCTCGGCCTGATCCCGTTTTTCTTTACCAGCACCTCGCATATTGTCGTCACCTTTGCTCTGGCCATGTCGGTTATGACGACAGTGTTGGTGGTCGGGCTTTGGAAACACGGCTTTAAGTTTTTCAAATTATTTGTGCCATCTGGTGTGCCAATTGCCATCTTGCCGCTCGTGGTTTTATTGGAGCTTATCTCCTTTTTGTCACGACCTTTTTCCCACGGCATTCGTCTTTGGGCCAATATGTTGGCCGGGCATATTATGCTGAAATTATTCGCAGGCTTCATTATTATGATGTTTGCCGGGCTTGGCGGCGTTGCTAAAATCGGTGCGATTGCACCCTTTATCATGGTGATTGCCCTGACGCCTTTGGAAATCCTCGTGGCTTTTTTACAAGCTTATGTATTCGCAATCCTGACCAGTGTGTATATCAATGACGCACTGCATCCCGGACACTAACGTCAATTTTTATTTTAACTGCTAACCCTATAGGAGAATTATCATGGAACCAGAAGCAGCAAAACTTATCGGTGCAGGCCTTGCCTGTTCAGGCATGATCGGTGCCGGCATTGGCCTTGGTCACATTTTTGGCAATTATCTTTCCGCCGCCATTCGCAACCCCTCAGCCGCTCAAGGCCAATTTGGTAATTTGATTTTCGGCTTTGCCGTGACAGAAGCTTTGGGTATTTTCTCACTTTTGATCGCGTTTTTGCTCTTATTTGCCGTCTAAAAAACGCACGCAAATTATAATAGAAGGTAAGGTGTGATGAGCATATTAAGCTTCACATTCGCTGCCGCGGCAGCAACCAATGAAGCTGGCGAACAGGCCAGCGGCGTATTTCCGCCGCTGGACGTGTCCACCTTTCCTTCGCAATTATTTTGGCTGTTTATTACATTTGGCCTGTTGCTTTTACTTCTGTCCAAATTTCTCTTGCCGCGTGTTGGTGGGATTTTGGAGGACAGAAGCAATCGCATTGCCGATGATTTGGACAGTGCTGCGCGGATGCAACGCGACGCGGAACTGGCCGAGAAAGCTTATGATCAGGCGCTTAGCGACGCCCGGGCCAAAGCCCACAACGTGTCTGAAACCACCCGTGCAAGCATTGCCGCTGAAATCAATTCTGAACTGGCAGCAGCCGAACAACATGCGGGCGAACAATTGGAACTGGCCGAAGCTAAAATCCGAAAAATGCGGGCGAAGGCTCTTTCCAATGTTGACGAGATTGCTGCGAAAACGGCGAAAAATCTGGTTGAGAAATTACACACTGGCACGATCAATATTGCCACGGCCCAAAAGGCCGTCAAGGCATTGGGTTAGGAGAGCAATATGCATTGGGACTTCAACCCGGCCAGCCCAACCATTTGGGTGTTTTTCGCGCTGCTGGTTATCATTGGCGCTGCCCTTTATTTTGGCATTCACAAAACCATCGCCAAGGCATTGGACGGACGCGCCGACGCTATTCGCGCCGAGCTGGACGCCGCCAAAACCTTGCGCGAAGAAGCGCAAACTTTACTGGCGTCTTATCAGCGCAAACAAGCCGAGGCGGAAGAGCAAGCCAAAACCATTGTCAAGCAAGCCCGCAAAGACGCCGAAAACATGGCCGCCCAAGCCCGCAAGGATTTGCAAGAACGCTTAGAGCGCAAAGCCGAACAAGCGGAAGCAAAAATTGCCAATGCTGAGGCCCAGGCCCTAAGCGATGTCAAAGCCCGCGCCGTTGATCTGGCCAGCAAAGCAGCTGAGCAAATTATCCGCGAACAGTTTAAAGCGGCTGCGCATAACGGCCTGATTAAAGCCGGCATTGCCGATTTAGGTAAGGCTTTGAATTAGAGGCTGTTTGTTTTTGAGTTAAGACAAGACACTCTCGCTTTCAAAAACACTTGCTCCTAAAGGCCGCAAGTTTATTGTGGCAGCTATGAGTTTGAAAACCCCGACAATGACAGCAAGGCTTGCCAATATACAAAGCCTGCGCGGTATTGCAGCCTTGTTGGTTGTGCTGTCACACTTGTTGATCATTGAACAAAAATACTCCCCCGACCAAATTCTAGGCCCGTGGGCAGAATTTGGCTGGGTCGGCGTTGATATTTTCTTCGTGATTTCAGGTTTCATCATGGTTTATGTCACCCAGAGATCCAAGGGCGGCGCCCCTGCGGCAATCCGGTTTTTAAGCGCACGCATCAGCCGGATTTATCCGCTTTATTGGTTGATCAGCGCCGCCATATTATGCGTCTATTTTTGGCAGCCAGGGCTTGTGTTTTCAAGCCAGGCACAAATGCCCGATCTGATAAAATCTTTTTTGCTGTGGCCTGATAATATCCCGCCTCT
>QIKS01000034.1 GCA_003233025.1 Hellea balneolensis
GGGGGCAAATATTGACGCTACCACATTTGAAGACGCCGTTGGTCAGGCCGACGAAGGCCATTTGCTGCCCGTGCCACATGAGCCCGCCTCATGACCGGCCCTGATTTTACCAATATCCCCTTTAGCCTCGTTGATTTACCCGACAGCGCGCCCGCTTCCCTCTCTTGGCAAACCCCCGAAGGCATTGCAGTTAAGCAGGTTTACACAGCCCAAGACACAGAAAAATTGGACTTCACCAACACATTGCCCGGCATTGCCCCTTATGTGCGCGGCCCTTACCCGACCATGTTTGTTGGACGGCCGTGGACAATTCGTCAATATGCCGGTTTTTCCACCGCCGAGGACAGCAATGCCTTTTACCGGCGCAATCTGGCGGCGGGGCAAAAAGGGCTTTCCGTCGCCTTTGATTTGGCCACACATAGAGGCTATGACAGTGACCACCCCAGAGTGGCGGGCGATGTCGGCATGGCCGGAGTGGCCATTGACAGTATTTACGATATGCGCATTTTGTTTGACCAAATTCCGTTGGACAAAATGTCCGTCTCCATGACCATGAACGGCGCAGTACTGCCGGTTCTGGCCATGTATATTGTTGCGGCCGAAGAACAGGGCGTCGCCCAAAACCAACTTTCCGGCACCATACAAAATGATATTTTAAAAGAATTTATGGTGCGCAATACCTATATTTATCCGCCCAAAGAAAGCATGGGCATTGTCGCCGATATTTTCAAATATACCGCCGCCCATATGCCAAAGTTCAATTCGATCTCCATCTCCGGCTATCATATGCAAGAGGCCGGGGCGAGCGCCGATCTGGAGCTGGCCTATACCTTGGCCGACGGGGTGGAATACGTAAAAACCGGTATTGCCAGCGGCATGGACATTGACCAATTTGCCCCCAGATTATCATTCTTTTGGGCCATTGGCATGAACTATTTTATGGAAGTGGCCAAGCTGCGCGCCGCCCGCTTGCTTTGGGCGCGGCTCATGGCTGATTTTGAGCCTAAAAACCCGAAATCATCCATGTTGCGCACCCATTGCCAAACCTCCGGCTGGTCATTAACCGCCCAAGATGTGTTTAATAATGTTGGCCGCACCGCTACCCAAGCCATGGCTGCCGTCGATGGTCACACCCAGTCCCTGCACACAAATTCCCTCGACGAAGCCATTGCTTTGCCGACAGATTTCTCCGCCCGCATTGCCCGCAACACACAAGTGTTTCTGGCGGGCGAAGGCGGGCATTGCAACACAATCGACCCGTGGGGCGGCTCCCATTATGTCGAGCGCCTCACCCATGATCTTGCCGCCCGCGCCCTTGCTCATATTGATGAAATTAACAGCCATGGCGGCATGGCAAAAGCCATCGCCGCCGGCATCCCCAAATTGCGCATCGAGCAGGCGGCCGCCCGCACCCAAAGCCAAATTGACAGCGGCGCCCAAACCATTGTCGGCGTCAACCGCTATCAAAGCGCTGAGAAAGACGATATCCCCTTGCTCAAGGTCGATAATGACACCGTGCGCGCCGGCCAAATCGCCCGCCTTGAGCAACTTAAAAAAGACCGTGATGGGGACGCCGTGAAAACGACCTTGGGTGCCTTAAGCGCCCGCGCCCAAGGCAGTGACGGCAATCTGCTGGCTCTGGCCATAGACGCCGCCCGTGCCAAAGCCACGGTCGGGGAGATTAGCCAGGCTTTGGCCAAAACCTTTACCCGCCACGCCGCAATTCCCAGCGGGGTCAAGGGGGTTTACAAAGACGCATGGGATCCAGACAACCCGGCGCTCAAACAAGCGCAAAACCGCATCCATGCCTTTGTCGAGCTGGAGGGTCGCAAGCCCAAAATCCTGATCGCAAAAATGGGCCAAGACGGCCATGACCGGGGCCAAAAAGTTGTTGCAGGCGGCTTTGAAGATATCGGCTTTGACGTGGTCATCGGCCCATTGTTTCAAACGCCAGAGGAAGCGGCCGCGCTCGGAGCTGAGGAAAATGTCGACGTCATTGCCGCTTCATCTTTGGCCGCCGGGCACCTAAAGCTCGTCCCGGAACTGAGGGAAGCCTTACACGAACAAAACCGCGCCGACATCATGATTATCGTCGGCGGCGTCATCCCGCCCGAAGATGTACAAACCTTGGAAAATATGGGCGCAAAAGCCGTCTTCCTGCCCGGCACAAATATCCCGGACGCCGTGCTGGCCGTGCTTGACGTGGTCAATAGCAGGCTATCCCAAGGCGCTAAAGCCTAGAGCGCTCTAGCCGTTGACCATGCTGAAAAACTCGGCGCGTTGGTCGGGTTTATGAAATTTACCATCAAGAGCTGTCGAGATCATGCGGTGCGGGGTTTTGATACCGCGCATGGTCATGCAAAGATGCTCGCCCTTGGCCAGGACGGCCACGTCTTTGGTTTTTAAAATCGCCCTGACTTCCTCGGAAATATCTGAAACCAATTGTTCTTGCAGCGTTAATTTATGAGCGTGTTTATGGGCGATGCGGGCAAATTTTGACAAGCCCAGCACTTTCTTGTTGGAAATATAGCCAATGGAAATATCACACCAGAACGGCAACATATGATGCTCGCACATAGCCCACACCCGCATACCGGTGACACAAACCATCTGATTGTGTTTGACGGCGCAAAATGTGGTGTCGAGCGTACCGGGTTCGTATTCGATAAAATCGCGCCAAAAATTGGCGATACGGCGGGGGGTTTCTTTAAGCCCTGCCCGCTGCGGGTCTTCGCCCAGAGCCAGCAGTAATTCTGTGACCAAGGATTTGACTTTGGCGTGATCGATTTTCTGTGTCATAGCATTTTCCCTTATAGGGTTTGCCGGTTAAAAGAAACTGCCAATAGAGAAATAAAGTGATGTCACACCGGCGTCATTATGACCAACGCCAACGAAAACCGGGCCGATGGGTGATTTTATGCCGGCAAAAACACTGCCAGCATAAATGGCTTGGCCAAAGCCGATATCATTAAATGCCCCGTAAACATTGCCCGCCTCCAAAGAAGCACCGACATAAATCGGGGTGTCGAAAAATACCGCTTGCTGGTTTAAGCGGTAATAATATGTCGCCAAAATCATCGCCGCATAGCGCCCGGAAAGCTCATCTTCGTCAAAACCGGACAGGCTCAAAAACCCACCAAGATTGCTCAACCCAATCAAATCCGCATCCCGCCCCGACGAGCCGGCATAACTCAGCCCGGCGAGCAGGGTGTGGCGACCAAATGTTTGCGCCCTTAGGGCCTGAACGGTTGTCACATCATATTGGAAATCCCCGCCGAGAAAACTGTCGTGGAATTCGTATTCCGCCACCAACAAATTGCCGCTGGTCGGGAATGATAAATTATCCAACGTATCAATAGAGAAGCGCGCCAGCAGGCTGGCATCGTCAAAGTTTAACGTCTCGATACCCAATGTTTCGTCGGTAAATTCAATCCGGCCTTGACCTCTAATCAAGCCCGTGCGCAATTCGCCCCACCGTCCCAAAAGCACACCTGCTTGTAGAGAACCTCCATAAATCAGTGTTTTCGTGTCGCCGCGTCGCCTGTCAAAACCATCAAAAAAGCCGTCCCGGTCACGGTTGATAAACACGGAAGGTTCAATGAAAAAACGCTGATAGACGCCAAGGGGTTGATAAAATTCGCTCACCCCTTGCAAGGTATCGCCAATAATAAGCTCGCTGCGCCATTCCCCGCCCCATTTGTTAATCTGCGGTTTGGTGTAGGAAAACCCTAACCTAAATGATGAATTGTTTTCCAGATTGGAATTCAGCGAAATGCCAAATTTAAAATAACCGTCATTGTTTTCCGTCGCCTCGGCATGGATTTGCAAAACGGTGCGGCCTTGATCTTCTATGACACTGTAATTGATTTGGCTAAACACACCTGCGCCGTAAATCTCGTCAATATCTTCATTGAGCTGCACCGTGTTTAAAGGGGCACCTGGGCGGGCAGAAATACGCGCCAGCAGAATTTTGTCAGAGAGATTACTGTCCTGAGCCACGCGAATTTCGTCAATAATCGGCGCGCTTGTAGGCTGCTCGCCGCGCGCAAGCAAATGCGCTGCCCAGTCTTCATCATTTAATCTAAAAGCCGCTAAATCAGCGAGCATCGCTCGCGCGGCTTGCTCGCCTTTCATGATCGTTTCGCGGGTCTGGTCAAAACCGGCAATGCTGACATTTTTTAAATCAGGCTCGATAAGCACATCATGATTGCCGAGATTGGCGAGTTGAAAATTCGTATTATCCTGGGTGAGCAAAACTTGTGTTTGGCGTAAAACTTCGATGAAATTATTAATCTCGCTGGCCGGCTTTGGATCCGTGCCGACATTGACAACAATGACAATCTTCGCCCCAAGTTGGCGGGCCAAATCAACCGGCAAATTATTGGAAATCCCGGCGTCAATAAGGTGCTTTCCTTCGCGCTCAACCGGCGGTAAAAAACCCGGTATGGCCATAGAGGCAAAGACGGCACTGGCCAAATCGCCGTCCGCCATAATCACCGGTTTTCCCGTGGATAAATCCGTAGCCACAAGGCGAAACGGAATGGGCAGTTTAGAAAACTCACCAACAGCACGGGTTTTGGAAAGCAGGCGCGCCAATTCCAAAAACAGGTTTTGGCCTTGAATAATCCCTTGAGGCAAAACCAATTGGCCATTTTTAAAGCTGATTTTATAATCAATTAGAAAACCAAATTCATCTGATTTGCGGCGAAATGTTGCACGCTTTCGGGTGGTTTTGTCATGGA
>QIKS01000242.1 GCA_003233025.1 Hellea balneolensis
GCGCGGCAAATCCCCGCCGCGTCTAACCGTACCCAAGCAGGCGAGTGGCCAAAGGCTGATTTTAAAGGGGTGGAGCTTTATAACAAAACCCTTGGCGTGATTGGCTGCGGTAATATTGGCGCTTTGGTTGCAGAACGGGCTTTGGGCCTCAAGATGAAAGTCATTGCTTTTGATCCTTATCTCACCGAAGAACGCGCCCTTGCGCTCGGCGTTGAGAAGGTCGAGCTGGAGGCCATCTTCACCCGCGCTGACGCCATCACCCTACACACCCCCCTCACCGATACAACCCGCGGCATTGTCAGCCGTGAAGCTTTGGCAACAACCAAGCCAGGCTTGATTTTAGTCAATGCGGCCCGCGGCGGCCTGGTTGATGAAGCGGCTTTAAAAGACGCCTTGGAGAGCGGCCATATCCGCGCTGCTGCTTTGGATGTTTACGAGGTTGAACCGGCCAAGGAAAACGATTTGTTCGGCGTAAAAAATTTCATCGCCACACCGCATCTCGGGGCCTCAACTTTGGAAGCGCAAGAAAATGTTGCCGTGCAGGTGGCAGAACAAATGTCTGATTATTTGCTGTCTGGCGCCGTGACCAATGCCTTAAACATGCCGTCCATATCGGCGGAAGAAGCACCGCGCTTAAAACCATTTGTGTCTTTGGCGGAAAAACTGGGTTCCATGACCGGGCAACTTTTGGACGCCCCGATAAAGTCCGTTGAATTTTGCTATCAAGGCGAAGTCGCCGATCTCAATACAAAACCCATGACGGCGGCGGCTTTGGCCGGCCTGCTCAAGCCCATGCTGGGCGAAGTTAATATGGTTTCCGCCCCCGCCATTGCTGCCCAGCGCGGTATTGAGGTCAAGGAAACCTTGCTCGGCGATGCCAAAGATCATGACAATCGCCTGACATTACGCCTCAGCACCGCCAAGCGTAGCTATGAAATTACCGGTTCCCTTTACGGCGGCGAGCCGCGCTTGCTCAATTTGTTTGGTGTGTCTATGGACGCCGGGTTTACCAAAGACATGCTCTATGTGCGCAATGAAGACAAACCTGGCTTTATTGGCGCTTTGGGCAGTATTTTGGGCGAAAACAAGGTCAATATTGCTACTTTTTTCCTAGGCCGTGACAAACAAGGCGGCAGCGCCATTTGCCTTGTCTCCGTCGATGCGCCCGTATCCGAAAGCGTTCAAGGGCAGGTCAGCGCAATCGAGCAGGTGAAATTTGTCAGAGCGCTGGATTTTTAATTGGCACATTAGGTCTTGGAAAAGCAACTCTTTGCCCTTAACTTGATAAGGATGAGGAGACAATCATGAGCGTTATTCAAATGCCTGAAAGTGAAACCAAAACCGAAAGGCTTTGGCAGCATTTGCAAGATGAAGCCCGGCAATACGCCAAGGCGGAACCTGCATTGTCATCATTGTTAAATGCGGCAATCCTGGATCAAGAAAGCTTGTGCCGGGCTTTGGCCAATCATTTAGCTGGCAAGTTGGCGACCGATGAAATGAATGCTCTGCATGTGCGCAAAGTGCTGATGAGTATTTACCGGGCTGATTATAGTGTTGTCGAAAGTGCGGCGGCTGATCTTGTCGCGGTGCGCCAGCGTGACCCGGCCTGTACGTCTTATCTGCAATGTTTTCTTTATTTTAAAGGCTATGCCGCCTTGCAAACATATCGTGTCGCCCACCAATTATGGCAGGCGGAGCGTAAGGTTTTGGCCTATCACTTTCAGAGCAGAAGTTCTGAATTGTTTAATGTCGATATCCACCCGGCCGCAGTTTTCGGCTCTGGCATTATGTTCGACCATGCCACAGGAATTGTCGCAGGCGAAACCTCGCATCTCGGCGATGGTTGCTCTGTGCTGCACGGCGTAACGCTGGGCGGAACCGGCAAAGGTAATGAAGACCGTCATCCCAAGATCGGCAAGAATGTGCTGATCGGAGCGGGAGCAAAAATACTAGGGAATATTACGGTCGGCGACGGCGCGCGGATTGCGGCTGGCTCGGTTGTGCTTAAAGATGTGCCGGAGCGTTGCACGGTTGCCGGTGTCCCGGCCAAGCCTGTCGGCGGGCCGTGTTGTGACAATCCGGCAGCAAAAATGGAACAGGATTTTACAATTTAACGACAATCAACGAACATGAAAATTCGGAGCATAAAATGACCACAGAACAAATCGCCAAAGTACAAGCCTATCTGATAAAAAGATTTGGCGGCCAAAATATTACCCTGCGCCCACGCAAAGTGGCGGACAGTGTCGAAGTGTATCTGGATGATGAAATCCTCGGCCTGCTTTATATCGACGATGAAGACGCGGATGATATTTCCTATGATTTAAACATTTCGATCCTGCAGCAAGATTTGGATGAAATGAAAGCATGAGCGTCTACGCTCTTGATGGCGTCCAGCCGGTTTTGGCTGAAAATATTTGGATTGCACCCTGTGCTTCAGTCATTGGTGATGTCCACTTGGCCCAAGATGTATCGATTTGGTTCGGCGTGGTTGTGCGCTGCGACAACGAACCCATCCATATCGGGGCAGCCAGTAATATTCAGGATAATTCCGTGCTACACTCCGATTTGGGTAGCCCTCTGACCATAGGGGCGGGGGTTACTATTGGTCACAAGGCCATGTTGCACGGCTGTACCATTGGCGATAATTCACTCATCGGTATTGGCGCGACGGTGTTAAACGATGCCGTGATTGGCAAAAACTGCCTGATTGGCGCTCATAGTTTGGTAACTGAAGGCAAAATTATCCCGGATAATTCTTTAGTTGTTGGCGCCCCTGCCAAAGTGGTACGCACTTTGGCGCCAGAGCAGATAGAAATGCTCAAAGCCAGCGCTGCCCACTATGTTGAAAATGCCCGCCGGTTTAAGGCCGGACTTAAGCTTGTTTAGTATTTTCCTGCTCGTCTTCGTCCCATAATTCACGAACTCTGTGGTCGAGATCCGCGCCAATGTTAAACCAGGCCGGCTTATTATTGCTGCTGTCCAAGATGAACAAGCGGTCTTCGCTGGATAGGGTTTGGCTTAGATGATTACGTAAATTCTCGACAGGAGAGTAACAGCGCAGCAACCAAACCGTGTCGCCAATGCGCTGCGGTTGGCCAAAACTTTGTAAAACTTGCAAAAAACCCATACTGGCACCGGATTTAATCTCGGCCATGACAAGATAGATATTGGTCGAGATATCGCTTGGCGTTGCTTGTTGCGTTGCTCGTTGCGTTGTGGGCGCTTCTGGTTGAGGGGCAGGCTGTGGAATTTGTTGCCCTTGTATTGCCGGCGCTTGGTATTGTCCTTGCCAGTATTTGAAAGCGTCAAAACTATCGGCCCGGTAGAAGCCGGCATTTATATCACTGGTAATCAGCGCGCCGGCTTCGATGCGCCCTTCTTTGGTAAAGCCCCCCATCTGCTCGTCAGAATAAGGGCCGTAATTTTGATGTTGAACTTGAACATACCAGTTCATATTGCTGTTACCCTTGTCAATAAATATGAGGGCCATAATTTACGGTTTACTGATTCTGTTCAAGCCTTATTTCAAGCCTTGTTGCCCGGCCAATTTACGCCTATGAGACGATATGCAAGCACGCTCTAAAGAACCAATACTTAATGTTGAAGATCCGGCCCCGTTCTGGCTAGCGGCGGTTTTGGTGTTGTGCTATGTCGGATTTAGTTTTGCGCCGAGCGGATTTAAAAATTTCATCTTGTCCGCCGCCATGCTCTTGGCCCAACAAGGGCACGTAATGCTGGATGGGCGACCTTTGGGTAATGTCTCAACCCTGTTAACCCATACGCTTATCCATAGCGGCTGGAGCCATGTTTTGGTAAATGCCGGACTGATTTTAGCCTTCGGGGTTTTCACCGTGCGGGCGACAAAAAACATGCATATCCCGGTATGGGGCAGATTTCGGCGCGGCGCACTCGTGTTTTTGACGATTTTTCTGGCCGGTGCCATTATGGGCGGCTTGGCCCAATGGCTGCTCTGGATTGTCACCCAATCCTCCGGCGCAGCCTTGGGCGCGTCCACGGGCGGGGCAGCATTATTTGCCACAACCGGCTGGGCTATGGGCGGCAAAAACCGGTTAATCATCTTTGGCATTATCATGCTTGCCTATGATATGTTTGTCATTGCGACCTCTGGCATGACCGGCGGTATGTTAAACCCGGCATGGGCAGGTCATTTGGGCGGCTTTCTGGCCGGAGCTGTCCTGGCACCTCTCTTGGTCACTCCCGGCGCGGCGCGGCTTGGGGGTTAGCTCCCGGCCTCTTCCCGGTCTGGTCTGAGCCGTATCGACACAAGCCTTTCCTCCAATGTATTTTCTGCCGAGCGCGGGCCAGCAATTTATTGCTTAATTTTTGTGCAGCACTTGCATTTTGGGGATATTTCTTATGCAGGCATGCTGGGAAATCCGGGAAATTTACATCTGCCGCATGTTTGGCGTGCTTATGACGCGCCAATGTTTATCCACAAACCCTATTGAAACGGAGAACATCACATGCCTGCTGTAAAAACCATACTACCCTGCTTGTCCCTCTCATTGCTGTTTGCCAGTAATGCATATGGGCAAACAAATGAAATAGCAGAGCTGAGCGCCCAGTTGGAAGCCAATGCTCTCCAGAGCAGCTATATCTTTGATACGCTTTTATTCCTCATTGGCGGATTTTTAGTCATGTGGATGGCGGCCGGGTTTGCCATGTTGGAAGCCGGGCTGGTGCGGACAAAAAATGTCTC
>QIKS01000277.1 GCA_003233025.1 Hellea balneolensis
TAATTGGCGCCTTCGCGCATGTTAAAGCTTTCCAAAATCTCTTTCATCTCAAAATTAAACCCTAAGGAACCACACACCATAGCCCGGTCTTGCGCCGCACCAATCTTTGGCAAGTCGAGCAGATCAAACACTTCGCCGCTACGCAATTTATCGGTGATACGCCCCTGACAGGTGCTGGCCTCTTGGGTTGTTGTTGGCAGATAAACCAGTTTTTCTCTGGCCAGATCACCAATAAGCGGATCGTTTTTTGTCCGCTCAATAACGTCTTTGCCGTATGATAGCTCGCAAACCTTGCGCACTGTATGGACTAAAATCACCTGCTCATAACGCTCATAAGCATCCGGGTCGCGGATGATAGAGACGAAGGGGGCAATGCCAGTGCCGGTGGAAAACAGCCATAGCCGTTTGCCCGGCAGCAAGGCATCAAGCACCAATGTGCCGACGGGTTTGGGCCGCAAGATAATAGCGTCACCAACGCTAATATGCTGCAAGCGCGAAGTTAGCGGCCCGTCGGGGACTTTTATCGAGTAAAACTCCAACTCATCATCCCAAGCTGGTGAGGCAATGGAATAGGCGCGCAGAATTGGCTTTGTGGCGTCGCCCGCCAAGCCAATCATGACAAATTCGCCCGAGCGAAATCTGAAGGAATGGGGCCGGGTGACGCGAAATGAAAACAGCCGGTCGCTCCAATGGCGGATGGCGGTCACGGTTTGGGTGTTTTGGTTTTGAACACCGGGTTTTGTTGCAAGCATAGTCATGGGTCTGTCCTAAGATGAGGGGCGGCGAAGTTGGGATTGGTAATCATGGGCGGCCCAATTGGCCCGGGCCAGCCAGTTTTCTTGCGGTTGGCGCACGGCGTCGGCGTCCGAGATTTCAACTTCGTCAAATCCGGCCCGGCGCGCCATAGCATATTGCTCACACATAATCTGCCCGCGCGCCCGCAGCCGTCCGCCAAATCCCATAAGCCGGAGCTGGCGGGCCAGGGTAAATCCGCGCCCATCTGCAAAAGACGCAAACTCAATGCGGATCGCCTCAATATTGTTCAGCTCATCTGCCAAATCTGTTGGCGGGTGTCCTGCGTCTATATCCAAAAAATGGCTATCCGCACCAGCCGGCGCAAATCCGCTGTCGGTGACAATGATACTCATAGCTGCGCATCCGTCTGTGGCCCGCGTACCATTTTGCCGTCAACAAAATGAATGCCGCATTCAAGCTTGTCCGTGCCGCGCCACCGCCCCGCCCTTGGGTCTTCGCCGTTGGCAACTTGTGTGGTACAAGGCGCGCAGCCTATGGACGGATATCCTTGGGCAATAAGGGGGTGGGCCGGCAAATTATTGTCGTGCATATATTGGTCAATGTTTTGGCGTGTCCAATGGGCCAGCGGGTTTAATTTAATCCGTCCGCCGTCTACTTCAAAAAACTCCAGCGCGGCCCGGTCTGCGCCCTGAAAGCGTTTACGGCCAGAAATCCAGCTATCAAAAGGCGCAAGCGCCCGGGTCAGCGGTTCGGTTTTGCGCAAAAAACAACAGCCGTCATAATCGCGCTGATGCAAGGTATTGTCTGGATCTGTTTCAGCAATTTTCTGGCTGTCTGGCTGGATAACCCGCACATCCGTTAGCCCGAATTTTTCGGCCAAGCGGGTTTGATAATCGAGAGTTTCAGGGAACAACATTTGTGTCTCTAAAAACAAAATGGGTACACCCCGGTCGATCACAGCGGCCAGGTGCAACAAAACGGCGGACTGCGCGCCAAAGGAAGACACCAGCGCAATCTCGCCCAGAGCATGTTGCCCCAAACAATGTTCAAGCACGCGGCTCGCCGGGCTATCTTTAAACTGGGCGTTTAGCGCCTCTACCTGCTCCAAAAGCGGCGGCAATGAAGTTTTATGCAGCATGATTTGCCTTCCCGTCTCCGTAAAGTGCGATTTTAAAAGGCTCAATGCCAATGCGGCGATAGGTTTCAAGGAAGGTCTCCGTGCGGCTTGTCCGCTGGGCTAAATAAGCCTCTAGCAGGCGCTCAATCGCGGAGACGATTTCGTCGGCGGGGAAACCCGGCCCGGCGCGCTTACCGATTTCAGCGTTCTGGGTTGCGTCGCCGCCCAAGGTAATCTGGTAGTTTTCAACACCGGCACGGTCGAGACCCAATATGCCGATATGGGCCAAATGATGATGGCCACAGGCATTGATACAGCCCGATATTTTTATCTTGAGCAGGCCGACATCGCGCTCGATTTTAAGCTCGTCAATCCGCGCTGCAATCTCTTGGGCGATCGGGATAGAGCGGGCCGTTGCCAAGGTACAATAATCCATGCCAGGACAGGCAATAAAATCAGAAGCAAGCCCGACATTGGCCGCCGCCAATTGCACGTCCGCAAGCCTGGCGTAAATTTCGGCGAGGTGGGATTTATGGACATGGGGCAGGATGATGTTTTGTTCATGGCTTACCCGCAATTCATCGTGGCTAAATTGTTCGGCCAAATTCGCCATGACCTGCATCTGCGTGTCCGTCGCGTCGCCGGGCGTGGCACCGAGGGTTTTTAAGGAGATGGTGACAATGGCGTAATCCGGGTTTTTATGGGGTGAGAGATTTGTCTCCACCCATGTTGCAAAATCGTCATTGGCGGCCAGCGCCGTCTTGAAATTTGCAATGGGCGCGTCGATAAAATCGGGGGCTGGAAATGCGGTTTTAATACGGGCCAAAAGTTCTTGGTCGGCCCCGCCAAAACTGGCTCGGCGCAAGATAAATTCCGCCTCAACAAGCTCGCGGATCTTGTCTATGCCGTTTTCACGAACGGTGATTTTTATCCGCGCTTTGTATTTATTATCCCGCCGCCCCAACATGTTGTAAACGCTGACAATCGCTTCGATATAGGGGAGCAAATCTTGCACCGGTAAAAATTCGCGTAACACTTCACCAATAACAGGCGTCCGCCCAAGACCGCCGCCAACAATAACCTCAAAGCCAATGTCGCCGTCTTGTCCCCGTGCCATGCGCAGCCCGATATCATGAGCGCGGGTGACGGCGCGGTCATCGCTGCTGCCGGTCACAGCTATTTTGAACTTGCGTGGCAAGAACTGAAACTCTGGATGGTCGGTTGACCATTGGCGGATCAGCTCGGCGTAGGGGCGCGGATCGGCGATTTCGTCGCGCGCCGCGCCTGCGAAATGATCGGCGGTAATATTGCGGATTGTGTTGCCAGATGTTTGTATGGCGTGCATTTCAACGTCGGCCAGATCCGATAAAATATCAGGCACATCGCGCAATTTGGGCCAGTTATACTGGATGTTTTGACGGGTGGTAAAATGGCCATAACCTTTGTCCCACCGCTGGGAAATCATCGCCAATGCCCGCATTTGCGCACTGCTGAGCGTGCCGTAAGGAATGGCCACCCGCAGCATATAGGCATGAAGTTGCAAATAAAGACCGTTCATCAGGCGCAAGGGTTTAAACTCGTCTTCGCTGATCACCCCGTCAATACGGGCCTGCACCTGGCTGCGAAATTGCCGCACACGTTCACGGACAAAGCCGTGATCAAAATCATTATAGCGGTACATTGTCTGCCTCCTGCTTACCGTGACGATAATTTGACGGGCCGCGTGTGCGAAATACTTCGCGAAAATGGACGGGCTCCGGGCCGTCTTCGCCAATGCGGATTTCAGCGAGGTAAGCATCAACAACCACGTCTTCTTGTTGCAATGCTGCCGCCAGCAGGCTTTGCCCTTTCGCCTCGTCTTCGATGATTGCGGCTTTGCGAATATCGCGTGTCCAGCCGCCTGCCACGTTTAGCCACACAGCGTCGCCCTCAAGCAAATCATTGGCCGTGACGGCTTTGGGTTTAAAAACTGCACTCATAATACCCGCTCCTGGGAGATGTTCTTATGGGGCGCAAATTCCGCAGCCCGTGGGGCCAGTCCGAACATGATAATTGCCGGGCCTTTCAAGCCCGTGGTGGCGTTTGGCAAGTGGGCAAGTGTCGTTGCCAAAATGCGCTCATTTGGCTGCGAAACATTTTCAACCACGCTTATGGGCGTGTGCGGATCGGCGCCGTGCATCAGCAAGCGGCCTTGTAAAAACCGTGCACTTTTCTTGCCCATATAAATGGCGGCCACTTCACCGGCTCGGGCCAAAGCCCGCCAGTCATGTTCGGCAAACCCTTTGATGTCGTGGCCGGTGAGAAGCCGTATGGATGAATTGCGCCCGCGCTTGGTAAAGGACTGGCCAAGCCCGGCGACGGCCGCGCTCGCTGTGGTAATGCCGGGGATGATATGCCAATTTATGGCCGCCCCGTCCAAAGCCTGTAGCTCCTCGTCAAGCCGGCCAAAAACGCCCGGATCGCCGGACTTTAAACGCACCACATGGGCGCCGGTTTGAGCATGGGAAATCATCATCTGATTAATTGTTTCTTGCGGCGTCGAGGCACCAAAGCCTTTTTTGCCAGCTGCAATTATTGTCGCTTCACGGCGGGCCAGCTCAAGAATTTCCGGGGTAACAAGCTGGTCGTGGATAACCACATCCGCCTGCTCCAGCGCCGTGCGGGCTTTGAGCGTCAGCAGCCCAGGATCGCCGGGGCCAGCGCCAACCAGATCAACCCGGCCTTGGCCTTGCTCAGCCCGTTCATGGCGGCTTAGCAGAACTTCCAGAGCCGCAGGCAAAGCCTCTGCTCCGCCCGCTTGTAAGGCTTCAGGCCCG
>QIKS01000231.1 GCA_003233025.1 Hellea balneolensis
CAACCAACATGGCCATCAATCCAATATCTAAAATCTGCACCGGAGCTATGGCCATTATTTTTGTTCCTTATCCGCGTCTTCCAACTCAGCCGGGCTGGGCGCGCGAAAGCGCCCCAAAAGCGGCTTAAGGCCCGCATGATGGGCAGCATTGGCGACCGCATGGGTGGCCGTGGGACTGGTAAGAAAAAGGAAAAACGCCACCAAGAGCAATTTCAAACTGGTTTGCGAAAACCCGGCTTGGACAATCAAGCCGAGCAAAATCATTTCGGCCCCCAAAGTATCGGTAATTCCGGCGGCGTGGGTACGGGTATAAAAATCAGGCATACGAATGACGCCAAGCGCCCCCGCAATGACAAAAAACACACCGCCCAGCAATAAGCTGGCGCTTATGACCGTCTGTAATATCTCCATGATCAGCCCTTCCCCGTGCGCTTAGCTCGTCCGGTTCTGACCGTTTGTTTGCTGACATGGGCGCGCTCCAATGAAACATCGAGGGCGCGGTAACGGAAAAATTTCAACACGGCCAAGGTGGCAATAAAATTCATCAAGGCATAGAGGATCGCAATATCAATGCCGTCTGACCGGCCAATGATCAGCGAAAAAACGCACAAAAACAAAACCGTCTTGGTGCCAAAAGAATTGACGGCCAAAACCCGGTCATACAAGGTTGGCCCCGCCAACAACCGGCCAAGCAGCAATGCCATGCCAATGAGCAAAAAAAACGCTGCGCCCAAATTTACATAAGAAAGGATATCGGCCATGTCTTCCTAACCCTTTTTCTTGGATTTTTTGCGCCTGCCGCGATGAGGGTCGCTCACCGACCAAGCGGAACGCTGCGCCATTTCCGCAAAACCTTCAGGGTCTGCCATCTCGCTCAGCAAAGCGTGAACACGGATTGTATCTTGCCCCATTTCCATGGAAATTGTCCCCGGTGTCAAGGTGATGGAATTGGCAAAAACCGTGCGGCCCAAATCCGTATTATGGGCCATATCCACATCAATAAGAGTGGGGGAAATTTTCATATCCGGGCTTAAAACCGCTTTGGCAACAGCCAAATTGGCTTTGAAAATTTCTTTGAGCAGCCAAGCATAATAGAGAAAAGATTTGCCGTGAATATAGGGCACGGTCTCCCCGTCCAATATTTTCATCCGCCGCAGCAATGCAATGACCAGCAACACGGAAAGCCCGCCGCTGACATATAATACGGGGTAGCCGAAATATCCCGACAAAGCGAACCAATAGACAACCAACACAACAAACAACACCAGCGCAGAGCGCACCATTTTACTCCCCATCATTTCTATGGGAGTGTTATAGCCGCAATCAAATGCAGGGCCAAGCCTTGAAGCTTCATATTTGATAAATATTTATCTTGACTTGAGTTATCGTGAAGAATCACCCCGCCTCAATCTCAACTTATCAGGTTTTGCGGCGCCCAAAGACCAAGGCGGCGGTAATCGCTGCCGCGCCGTATTCTTCTTCTTTGGGAATGACGCCTTTTTTGATGTATTCCAAAACATCGGGCGTTAGTGAGGCCGTCAAAGACCAATTCCAATAGCGCAAGACGGTTTGCGCATTATTCGTAGAAATAGCGTCATAAACCCTGATCGCTTCGCGCAATAAGGGATCTGGCGACCCGTCTTCCTGGGTTTCCTGCCGGCCCATACTGCGCCATAATTTGCTTAAATATTCGCGCTTTAATCCAGGCGCCTTACACAAAATCGCCAAGGCTTCACCCGTAGCATCGGTCATAATTTGCGCACCCGTCGCAGGTTTGATCCCGGCCATATAGGAAATCTCTTCGGATAAATACCGGGTTAAACCGCCGCGTTCCGCTGCGTCGATTGCGGCTTCCAAACTATCAAATTCAGACCGCTCCGCCGCAGCACGATTGCGCTGACGCCGTTCAATAAATTGCAAGGCCTTGCGCACCGCTGCATCATTCCACCCTTCCGCTGCCGCTTGCGGATACAAATCCGCGCAGCTTTGTTGCAACACTTCCCGTGTGACCCCAAACCGGCTCAATATGAATTTGCGGTTTTTCTTATTGGCCCACCAAAACATCGTCAGCCCATGGGAGGGCCGCAACTCATCGCGCGTGCACAACAACCCTACATAAGGCTGATGTTGACGCGATACGGTGAGTATTCTTTGGATGGCTGTCTCGGAGAAAGCGGCCCCCTTATTTGCCAATAAGGTTTCAACAACATCTTCTTCCAGATATTGCACCAATGCATCAACAACAGCGTCTGAAACCTGACGCCGTTGCGCCATCACTTTACGATGCTCGCCCGAAACTTTGTGGGCAATCTGGATAAGGTCGGAATCGGTTAAGCTCCTGCTTTCTTCCAGAATATATTTAGCCACCTCAATTGTATCTTTTGCAAGGATCAACAATATTGTCCGGGGCGCTTCATTGAGCATAACCAAACGCTTTGCCACACTCGCCCGTATCGAAATATCGGCGTCGCGCAAAAGCTCGACCAATATATCGCCAGCCATATGGCGTTCTTGCGGCGGCAATTGGCTTGCCGGAATGCAAATAACATCGGAAAGGCGCTTGACCAAAGCCCGCCTTACACCGCTAATGGGTTCTTGCTCGCCGGTTTCCTCTGTCAGCTCTAATGCGCTTGAAGTTGACATAAATTGTCCTAATTCTCATTGGTACTTGAAAAGCAATCTAATCTTATTCTATTAACCAAGCGTATATGAAATTTAGCAAAGCCGTGACATCAATTATGCCCTTTTCCCAGCACAACCCCAACATCCCGCAAGCCCGCAAAAAACCCGTAACGACCACGCGCTTTGGCCACAGCCGCACCGACCCCTATGCTTGGTTGAAAGATGATAATTGGCAAAAAGTCATGACCGACCCTGCCAGCCTTGACCCGGAGATCAAACAGCATCTTGAAGCTGAAAACACCTATACCCGACACATGATGGCCGATACGCAAGCCTTGCAAAGCCAGCTTTTTGACGAACTTAAAGGCCGGATTAAAGATGATGACAGCACAGTCCCCGCCCCTGACGGCGATTACAACTACGCCCAGCGCTACCGAAGCGGCGATCAATACGGTCTCTATACCCGCAAAAACCGCAAGGCAGCATCAGCCGGTGAGGAAATTTTGCTGGACGGGGATGCTTTGGCAGAAAAATCCAGGCAGAGCGGCAATTCTTTCTTCCATATCGCCGCCGCCCAGCACAGTGATGATCATCAATATTTCGCATATTCGCTCGATGTCACAGGATCGGAACGCTATCAAATCGACATTATTGATCTGTCGAGCGGCAAATCCGTCCGCGCGCCGATTGACGATACAACCGGCGATTTCGTCTGGGCCCAGGATAATACGACCCTGTTTTGGGTCAGAAGGGACGCCAATAACAGGCCGAGCGAAATATATGCTCAAAATATCCTGGATCCAAAATCGACACCGGCTCTGATTTACGCGGAAGCAGACCCCGGGTTTTTTGTCAGCCTCAGCAGGAGCGACACCGGTAATTATATACAAATTATTTGCAACGACCACACCACATCGGAAACCCATCTCATCCCGGCAAATGCCCCCAAGACGGCCCCTTTATGTGTGAGCCCCCGACAAAAATCACGCGAATACAGCTTGCACGACCACGGGGAAGATTTTTATATCTTAACCAATGCGGAAGACGCCGTGGATTTCAAGGTGATGCGGTGTAAGCGCAACCAAGCCGCAACCCCTATGTGGAAGGAGTTCATCCCCCACAAAGAAGGCGTGCTGATTTTGGCGATCGAGACATATCAAGGCTATCTCGTCCGCCTTGAACGACATGGCGCCTTGCCAAGAATAACCATATGCGACCTGGCCACATCCGTTGAGCACACCGTCACATTTGATGAAGATGCTTACGGGCTTGGCCTGATGGGTGGTTATGAATTTGATACGCCTTGGCTGCGTTTCTCCTATTCATCGCCGACAACACCGGGCCAGGTTTATGATTATCATATGGGGAGCAAAGAACGGCGCCTGCGCAAGAGCGTCGAAATTCCCACGGGCCATAACCCCGGTGATTACAAAGCCGAGCGCATTGAAATTACCGCCCGTGACGGCGAGAAAATCCCGGTAACTTTGCTGAGCCATAGCCATATGAAGCGGGACGGGAAATCGCCGTGCCTGCTTTACGGATACGGCTCTTACGGCATTACAATTGGCGCCGGGTTTCGCAGCACCGTCCTGTCCCTGGTCGATAGAGGTTTCGTCTACGCCATCGCCCATATTCGCGGCGGCATGGCCAAAGGTTATCATTGGTATATGGCGGGTAAGCTGGACACAAAACAAAAGACATTTGATGATTTTATCGATGTCGGAAATGCCCTGGCCGATCTTGGCTACACAAGTCGCGGCCAGATTATTGCTCACGGCGGCTCGGCCGGCGGCTTGTTGGTCGGGGCAGCGCTCAATCAGGATCCTGATTTGTTTGGCGGCGCCATTGCTGCCGTACCTTTCGTCGATGTTCTCAACACAATGAGCGATGACAGCCTGCCCCTGACCCCGCCCGAATGGCCAGAATGGGGCAATCCGCTGACCGATGAAGACGCCTATAATACCATCGCCGCCTATTGCCCCTATGAAAATGTCCACAACACAAATTACCCGCATATCCTCATCACGGCGGGCCTAACCGACCCGCGCGTCACCTATTGGGA
>QIKS01000254.1 GCA_003233025.1 Hellea balneolensis
CGCTAGCGCAGATTAATAATCTCGCCGTGCTTATTATAATCCGCCGATAAATAGGGGGTGATTTGCGGCGCAATATCGGCGGGACTGGGCAGGGTTTTAGGGTCTTCACCGGGCATGGCTTTAGCGCGCATTTGGGTTCTTATGGGCGGCGGGTAGAGCAGGTTGACGCGCAAATTGGTTTGCTCGGTCTCGTGGGCATAGGATTGCACCATGGCGTCAAGCGCGGATTTAGACGCCGCATATAACCCCCAATATGCCTTGCGTGATTGGGCTGCCGCCGAGCTGACAAACAAAGCCCGCCCGCTGGGGGAAGCTTGCAATAAAGCATCGAGGCTGCGGATAAGTCTGAAATTGGCGGTTAGATTGACGGTGATGGTTTCGTCAAATTTCTTGGGAGAAATATGGGCGACAGGCGCCATTTCGCCGAGCAAGCCCGCATTGGCAAGCAGGCCGTCAAGCCGGCCCCAGCGTTTGTGAATGGCGGCCCCTAATTGGTCGATGCCGTCGGGTTTGCGCAAATCCATCGGCACCAATGTCGCCTCGCCGCCTCCTGCGCGGATCGCGTCATCCAATTCCTCCAGTGCGCCTTGGGTGCGGGCGGTGGCGACAATATGAGAGCCAGCTTTGGCCAGATCAAGCGCGCAGGCATAACCAATGCCGCGTGATGCGCCGGTGACCAATGTCACCCGGCCAGATAACGGTTTTGCACTCATGTGTTAAGCAACCTCAACTAAAAATGACATTTGCGGATCCTTGCCCTGATTTTTACGTTCATAATCAATCAGGGAGGTCGGGTAGTCGCCGGTAAAACAATGGTCGGAAAATTGTGGGTAGGTTTCGTCGCGGCGCTCAGCGCCCATGGCCCAATACATGCCTTCAACCGATAGAAAACCCAAACTGTCCGCGCCAAGCAATTGGGTCATGGTGTCAAGGTCGTGATTGGCGGCCAGCAATTTTTCGGTGCTTGGCATATCAATGCCGTAAAAATCTGGGTGCTTGATCGGCGGCGAAGCGGAGCGGAAATGAACTTCCTTGGCACCGGCGTCGCGGATCATGCGCACGATTTTCCTCGATGTGGTGCCGCGTACAATCGAATCGTCGACCAGCAAAACCCGTTTGCCTTTAATCAGATTGCGATTGGCGGAATGTTTAAGCCGCACACCAATATCGCGAATTTGCTGGGTTGGCTGAATAAATGTCCGCCCGACATAATGATTGCGGATAATGCCCAGCTCAAAGGGGATTCCGCTTTCTTGGGCAAAACCAAGCGCAGCAGGCACGCCGCTATCGGGGACGGGAATGACAAGGTCAATATCCGCCGGGGTTTCGCGGGCCAACCTTTGGCCCATACGCTTGCGCACCTCATAAACGCTTTGCCCGCCGACAATGCTGTCAGGGCGGGCGAAATAGACAAATTCAAAAATGCATGGCCGTTGGGGGGTTTTGGGAAAGGCGCGGATAAATTCAATGCCGCTTTTGGTAATGACAACCACTTCGCCCGGCTCGACTTCGCGAAAAAATTCCGCGTCGATCATGTCAAGGGCGCAGGTTTCAGAAGCTAATAAATACGCCCCGTCTTTTTTGCCAATAACCAGCGGGCGAATACCAAGCCGGTCTCGCGCCCCGATCAGTTTTTTATTGGTCAGGCCGACAAAGGAAAACCCGCCGTCTATCTGGCGCAGAGCGTCAATGAATTTATCAATAAATTTAATCCGCCGGGAGCGGGCGACAAGATGCAAGACAACTTCCGTATCGCTGGTGCTTTGGAAAATCGCGCCGTCTTTGACCAGGTTTTCGCGCAGGTGATAAGCGTTAGTGAGGTGACCATTATGGGCAATGGCAAAACCACCCGTCGCCAGATCAGAAAACAAAGGCTGGGTATTGCGCAGCAAGGTTTTGCCAGCCGTGGAATAACGGTTATGGCCAATGGCGGCGTGGCCGGGCAGGCGCTCGCCCGGATCATCTCCGGTAAAGCTGTCACCGACCAGGCCAAGATGGCGCTCATTGTGAAATTTCTTGCCGTCAAAACTGGCAATGCCGCAAGCTTCCTGGCCCCTATGTTGGAGAGCGTGCAGGCCAAGCGCCGTAAGAGCGGCGGCATTGGCGGCGCCGAAAACGCCAAACACGCCGCATTCTTCACGGATTTTTGGTGATAATATCAACGATTTAGGGTCGATGTCATATGCCGGATTTTTTGGTGTTTGTGGTTTGGCAATGAACATGGCGTTCCCCATTTATTGTTCAGGTTCAGATTGCGGTTGCGGAATTTCCGGCAGTATATCTGATTCTTCACCCTTGTTTTTAATTTCTTGTGCGATTTCTTTCGCTTGGGCAAAGGGCAGCTTTTGGAGCGTATCCGACACCGTGCGCAAGACGGGATAACTGGTGGCTTCGCTCATCCATGACGCAGGCTCACCGTCTTTGGCAGACTTGCTGATCACCAGAACGAACAAGGATGCCAGAACAATGCCGCGCGCCAGCCCATAGGCCAATCCCAATAACCTGTCAAAAAATCCGATATCTTTGCCCTTTAAGGCCTTGGCCCATCCCCGTAAGATGAATGTTGTGAGCAAATACAGAGCGCCAAAAACGCTCAAAAACAAAACCCCGTCCGACAGCCAGCTTGGCTTGATAAATTGCTGAACACTGATTTGGTAACGGCCAAAGACAAATAAAGCCGCTGCCAGGCCGATAACCAGTGCCAATAAAGAAATAAATTCACGGGAAAACCCGCGAGCAAAAGAAAGAATAGCTGAAAACCCGAGGATAATCAGCACAACAACATCAAAACCGGTAAAAGTCCAGGCGCCAAATTCCATTGTTCATCCGTCCGTGCATTACCATGAGGCCGAGAGCCTTTTGTCTGTCTTATGTAAAGGCTTCTACACGGGTTATCAGCTCAGGCAAAGTCTTGATTGCAAGAATTGGCAGTTGCGCCCCGGTTTTTTTTGCCCCGGTCAGGGGTGGGGCGAGGGCGCGGGCAAAACCAAGCTTGGCCGCCTCCTTAAGCCTGGCATCGGCGCGGGCTGTCGGGCGAACATCGCCTGACAGGCTGATTTCCCCAAAGACAACACAGTCAGAGGGCAGGGGGATATCCAACAAGGAGGACACCAAAGCACCGGCAACGGCGAGGTCCGCCGCCGGTTCATTGATTTTAAGCCCGCCTGCAACATTAAGGTAGACGTCCTTATCGGAAAAATTAACGCCGCAACGGGCTTCCAAAACCGCCAAGACCATAGCCAGTCGCCCGCTATCCCAGCCGACAACGGCGCGGCGCGGCGTGCCGAAAGCTGCGGGGGCAACCAGGGCCTGGATTTCGCTTAACACCGGGCGGGTACCTTCAACCCCGGCGAAAACCGCAGCGCCGCTGGCAGCACCTTCGCGTCCATTTAAAAACAAGGCCGACGGGTTTTCCACTTCCGATAACCCGCTCTCGCCCATTTCAAACACGCCAATTTCGTCCGTGGGGCCAAAACGGTTTTTGTGGGCGCGTAAAATGCGAAATTGATGGGCGCGCTCGCCCTCGAAATATAAAACCGCATCGACCATATGTTCGACAACACGTGGCCCGGCGATTTGCCCGTCCTTGGTCACATGGCCCACGAGAAGCACGCAGGCGCCGCGTTTCTTGGCATAACGGGTTAATTCCTGGGCGCAGGCGCGCACCTGGGCAACTGTGCCTGGCGCAGCGCCCAGAGCATCTGTCCACATTGTTTGGATCGAATCGATAATTACCACATCGGGGGCACTTGCCATCAGCCCGTCCAAAATCGGGCCAAGGGAGGTTTCCGCCGCCAATTGCACCGGCGCATCGCCAAAGCCAAGCCGTTTGGCTCGCCTGCGCACCTGTGCGACTGCTTCTTCACCTGATATATAGGCGGTCTTAAGGCCCGCCCGGGCCATAAGTCCGCTGGCTTGCAACAGTAATGTTGATTTGCCAATCCCCGGATCTCCGCCGATTAACAAGACCGATCCCGGCACCAATCCGCCGCCGGTTACCCGGTCAAGCTCGTCAATTCCGGTGCGCAGACGTGGTACGTCCTTGGCTTCTCCGCCCAGATCAACAAAATCAATACCGCGGCTTTTCTTGCGCCCCGATGTTTTGCGGGCATTATGGGCCGGGATTTCCTCAACCAGCGTATTCCATTCCCCACACCCATCACAACGCCCAGCCCATTTGCTGTGGGCACTGCCGCATGATTGACACATGAATATCGTAACCGCTTTTCCCATAACGCACTCCTTAAGAACAAAATAGAAACATAGAGGTGGTTTGTCAAGGGATGTTTATGGTATGTTCAACAAGATCCTCGTACCCGCCTTCCCTCCGTGGCAGGGTAGGTTTAGGGCTCTTGCCCTATAACCGTGAAGCCCGTGAACGGTCGATTGCCACAGGCAATCGAAACAGAATAAAGCAAAAACCCGACACCACCCACTGTACTCTCCTCGTACCTGCCTTCCCTCCGCGGAAGGTGGGGTGTGCGGATGGGGCGGTGTTTGTGGGAATATGTTTGAGTTTATATATCTCACGGCAAGTTCGCTGCGCTCACGCCTCCGATGGGGCGCCCTGACCGGGCGGCGCCCGGTCGGGCTTGCCTCACTGCGTTCGGTACCGGGGTGTAAGGCGTGGTTTGGAGTGTAAACGGGGGAATAAGACAGGGGGAATTTAATCATATTGCTT
>QIKS01000096.1 GCA_003233025.1 Hellea balneolensis
GGCACTTGGTGCCCCCACCAGAGCTGGCGGGAGATACACCAAGGCTCGATATTGTGCATCCATTGATCGTATGTTTTCTTCCAATTATCAGGCTTGAAGCTTGTGCGGCCATCATCAACCGCCGCAATGGCGTCTTTGGCCAGTTCTTTGGCGTTGACATACCATTGGTCTTTTAACATTGGCTCGATCACAACGCCGGAACGGTCGCCTATTGGGACTTGTATTTTGCGGTCTTCAACTTTTTCCAACAGGCCCAGGGCGTCAATATCGGCAACCACCGCTTTGCGGGCTTTATATCTGTCCATGCCGATATATTTCTCGGGCATGATTTCGCCCGCACACATAGCGGCCTTGTCATCCAGTATGACATGCAAGGGCAAATCGTGACGCTTGGCCACTTCATAGTCGTTAAAATCATGAGCGCCGGTGATTTTTACCGCGCCAGAGCCTAGCTCCGGGTCTGGATATTCGTCGGTAATGATCGGGATATAACGGTCCGCCAATGGCAATAACACCCGCTTGCCAACGATGGACGCATAGCGCTCATCGCTTGGATGTACGGCCACGGCGCCGTCGCCGAGCATGGTTTCGGGGCGGGTGGTGGCGATGGAAATATAATCGCGGGTTTCGCGCAGGGTTACCGTGCCGTCTTCGTCTTTCTCAATATATTCGTAGGTGGCACCACCCTCGAGCGGATATTTGAAATGCCAGAAATGACCATCTTTTTCCTCGTTCTCAACCTCAACATTGGAAATCGCCGTTTGAAAATGCGGGTCCCAATTGACCAAGCGTTTGTCGCGGTAAATCAAGCCTTCCTTATGCATCTGCACAAACACTTTGCGCACGGCATCTGACAGGCCTTCATCCATGGTAAAACGCGAGCGTGACCAATCGCAGGACGCGCCCAAGCGCCGGGTTTGGTTTTCAATATTGCCGCCGCTTTGTTCTTTCCACTGCCAGACCTTGGCAATAAAATCTTCGCGGCTCATGTCTTTGCGACCCGGCAAGCCTTGCTCAGCCAATTGCCGCTCGACCACCATTTGTGTGGCAATGCCCGCATGGTCCATGCCCGGCTGCCACAAAACGTCCTTGCCGCGCATACGCTCAAAACGCACCAACACGTCTTGTAAAGTGACATTGAGCGCGTGGCCCATATGTAGATTGCCCGTTACATTGGGCGGCGGAATGACGATAGAATATGGCTCTAGCTCAGGGTCGTTTTTAGGCTTAAATGCGCCTGACGCTTCCCACGCAGCGTAAAGACGCTGCTCGGCCTCTTTAGGATTGAAACTTTTATCAAGCATAATTATCACCAACACTTAGGCTCAGGACCTAAACAAAACCGCCCTCTTTTCAGGGGGCGGAGCTTTGTATTTCTAACCTTAGGCGGTCTGGATATCCAGTCTTATTTCTCCGAGGCTATCCGTTTAACTTCTTTCGCCACAGCCCGCTCGACGATTGCTTTGAGGTTTTCGTCCAGCCAGTTTTGCAACATCGGCTTAAGCGCCGCTTGTACCAAATCACCGATCGGCGGCCCGCTCTCTTGGGCCTGGGTTTTCTCACGCACCGCAGAGGAAAGCGAGGCAAAAGCTTGGCTAGCATCTTTATCGGTTTCTTCGCTGGTAAGTGTTTCCGTTTTTACAATCTTGACCATGGGGTCTTCCTCCTGTTCATAGGCTGGATCCGCGGTTTGCTCACCGCCGATAATTTCCGTTAGGCTCTCAAGCCCGTCCCTGCCCCCCGCCATTTCATCCACGACATCTAAGGCCGCAGCCGGTTTGTCTACACCGGCATTGAGCGCAAATTTGCTCGCAATATCAGGTGTCGGCAATTCTATAATGTCATCATCACCATCCGGCAGTTCCGCCGCATTTCCATGAGAACTGGTTTCTCTTATCCTCTTGGCAATATCGACAAGTTCATTTTCTGGTTCAACATCCATATCCACATCAGCGCTGTCAAAACTCAGCTCAGGAATGAGCAAACCATCGTCTTGCTCTGGCTCGGCAGATATCTCTCCTGCCTCAGCAGAGCTGAATAAAATATCATCAAGAAGCCCGTCGACACTTAAATCTTCATTTTCTTCTTGGCTGTCTGGCTCGGTCACACTGACACTTATATCATTGTCTTTAGGCGCACCCACCTGCTCTACAAGTTCTAACGCAACCGCCATTTCCTCAAGCCCATCTTCAGTTTCAGCTTCATGAGCTTCCTCACCCTGCCCGTCTTCCATCAAATCCGCTAAAAGTGATTTGACCAGGTCTATATCCTCAGCTTCTGACGTCGGGGCCAAAATTGCATGTTCTTCAAGGGGTAAGGGGCTGGTTTCTTCACTGGACGTGTCTTCTTCACTGGGCGCATCTTCAAGAACAGTTTCTGTGACAAGCTCATCGGTGCTGCTGGCCGGTGTGTCATCTTCATCCATATCATCAAAACCGGCATAGATGGTAGCCAGCTGTTTAAGGTCATCATCAGCAAATGAGCTATTATCATCTTGGAGGGTTTCACTGTTGTCCAGCTCGACATCAAATGTCGCCGTCTCCTTGTCACTCATTGCCAGGGTGTCCGAAGTCAGGGTGTCCGAAACCTCATCATTTAAAACCAAATCAATGTTTTCGTCAAAAGCCATAACCTCAATATTGCTATTTTCGCTCTCCGCGTCCATTTCAACAAATCCTTCGTGTAAACTCTCGGCCTTCACATCATTATCAGGAAGATCATTGTCATCAAGGAGATCATCATCACCAAGGAAATTTTTCAAATCAAGGTCTTCATCCGCCCTGTCGTCCTCAGCGTTCTCGACCGCCATGCTTGCGTCTTTGACAAGCGCCTCAAGTTCGGCACTTTTCTCTATCACAATTTCCAGGTCTTGTGCCGGCTCAAATTCTTTGCTTATGTTTTGTGATTTATCTTCTGCAATTATTTTTCGAATGGAGGACAGAATATCTTCCATACTCGGTTCTTCCCCGTCCAAAAATGCCTCTGATGTATCCGTAGGTATTTCGGACATATGTATTCCTCATAATATTGGCAAATCATGCACAGAGACAAAGTAAGATAACCCTTACGGATTGTCCAGCTATGCAATGATTCTATTTTTAGGGGAATGACTGTTTTTATCGTGTTTTTAAGCCCGTCGCCGTAATTTATTTGATTTCTTCAACGGTTGTCTCGCGTGGACCCGGTTTTAAATGCACCAGATCAGGCTTCTCTGCGCCAATCAAACCCTCAAATCCATCAGGGATAAACTTGCCAAATGGGCTTTTGCTCACCCGGTTAAAGTTTTGCTGCGGATCATAAACCGTCACAGCAAGCCCGAGCGAATAGGCATCAAATCCTCCCATAACAGCAAGTAATTGGTATTGAGCCGCGCCCACATTGCGCACGGCTTGCACCACCGCCAATTTGGCATTGAGCAGTTCTTGCTCCGCGTCCAACACATCCAGTGTTGAGCGGGTGCCAACTTGTTGTTCCAATTCCACACCTTCAAAGGCGACCGTCGCGGCGTCCACCTGCTTTAAACTGCTTTCCAAAGTCTGGCTGGCGGCGTCTTTTTGCGCCCAAAGATTGGCCACGAGCTGCACGACGGTTTGTTCGACCTCTCGCGTTTCAAATCTTGAGCGGATTTTTGCCTGTTGCGCGGCGCGAAGTTGGGAGCGATTCGCCCCGCCTGAATATAGAGGGATACGAAGCTCGGCCGTAATACTGGCTGCTTCCGAGCTGGCGATACCGCCGCCCGTATCGCGCACACCTTGAAGATTACCGTTGAGCGATACACTTGGCCGGCCTCTGGCTTTGGCAATTTTAATGGTCGCACTGGCCACCTGCTCATTATAACGCGACGCCACAAGCCCAGGATTATGCTCGCGCGCTTTGGCTTGGGCCTGAGCCAGGCCAGGCGGCAAAATAAATTGCGGCGGCAAACTCAACGCTTGCGGGATATGGCCAACATAACGCACATAGGCAGCCCGGCTCACCGCCAGGCTCGCATCCGCATTGGCCAAGCCGATTTCCGATGCGGCCAGACGGCTATTGGCCTGGGCAGTATCTGTGCGCGTCCCGACGCCAAATTCAAATCTGTCTTGGGCCGCGATAAGCTGGCGGCTCAAGACTTTGACATTATTACGCCGGATATGGGCCACTTCCTCATCGCGAAGCACATCAAGATAAGCGGTCGCCGCGGACAACAAAACATTTTGCTCGATGTCTCTAAGGTTTTGCCGGGCGGCCAAAATTCCGGCCTTGGCCTGGGCTTTCAAACCGCGCACCCGCCCACCTTGATAGAGAGGCTGAATGATTGTCACCTGGCCCGTACGCGGTATATTATCGGTTGTGCTTGAGAAAAATGCCGAGCTATTGGTTGTCCGTGATTGACCGTAACTGCCTGCTGCATTGAGCGTAAATCGCCCGGCCGCCTGGGCTTGCACGTAATTTTCGTCAATTTCACGTACCCGTGCCCGCTCGGCCAATAAGAGGGGATTGTTTTGATAGGCGGATATCAAGGCTTGTTGAAAATCCTCGGCATTTGCCACATTGCCAACACCGCTCATCACGGCGAGTATTATGACGCTAAAAAACCTGGCTTTCAGCGAAACCGACATTTAGAAAACAAATTTTTGCTGTGGTTCAAACCCTGGAAGCGTTGGCAAAACCGCATCAAAAACAACCC
>QIKS01000282.1 GCA_003233025.1 Hellea balneolensis
ATTTCATTGCGGGCAGGCTTGTATTGCAAGGCGGTCGGGACGCGTTTTGTTTTCATCCAGCCTTTGAGGTGTCCCAGGGTGTATTTCAAATCTGCCTTAACAAACATGGTTTCAGCCAGCAAGGTTTCAACCTGGGCCCGCCCGCCTAAATCCGAGGCTGCGTAATCTTTGGAAACCGCAGCCACCACCCGCTCTTCCCAATCGTCAATGGCGGCGCGTAATTTCTTCAAATGGACAATGCGCTGGGCATAGGACGGCGCGTCTTGTTGCGAAAAACCGTCCAGTTGTGCTTGAAAAACCGACTGTAAATCATCCATCTTTGTCATAATTTGCACCCATAGGTGATCTGTGCGTGTTTCACAAGTTCGGTTAAAAGAGTTTGCATAAATTATGCCGATCACATATTGCCATTGTTTAATGGGGTAAGGCTCGCATAGTTTACGAAAAATAAACAGTTCTTAGCCAAATATAAAATATAAATACTAAACCACAGGGAAATAGAATGACCAATAAAACTTTTTACAAACAAACTAGAGGACTATTGCTCAGCGCCTTACTTATGGGCAGCTCAAGCATAGCTTATGCACAAGCAGTTAGCGTCTTGACTGATGAAGTAATTGTCACGGCAACGAAAAAAGCTGACGGAGAGAATGTGCAAGATGTTCCTTTGTCCATTTCCGCATTTGGCGCGGATCAATTGGACGCATTACAAGTGCGCGATATTACCAGTTTAAGCTTTAGACTGCCAAGCGTCTCTCTTGACGATATTGGCACAACAAAAGGCACGGCCAATTTCTCCATTCGTGGTCTTGGCGTTAACTCGTCCATTCCTTCGATTGATCCTGCGGTTGGCGTTTTTGTTGACGGCATGTATTTGGGGATTAATGCCGGCGTTATCTTTGATACATTTGATCTGGAATCCGTTGAAATTCTTCGCGGTCCGCAAGGGGTTTTATTTGGCCGAAATGTTACGGGCGGCGCAGTATTGCTCAACACGGCGGATCCAAGTTTTAATCCTGGCGTGAAAGGTAAATTTGCCGTTGAGTCCGGCCTGCGCGGTACAGGGCTTAATTCTTACGCTATGGGTTCTGTGACCGGCGCACTTGTTGAAGATAAAATTGCCGCTAAGCTTGCGCTTTATTACAATAAAGATGATGGTTGGTTTGATAATATATTGCCAACAGGCGGGACGGAAACTTTCGGCGAGTCGGAAACATATATCATTCGCCCCTCCCTTAAATTCACCCCTTCGGACAGTGTCGAATTTATTCTTAAGTTTGAGCACGGCAATTCAGAAGGCGACGGGCCGGCAGCCCAGTCCCATACCAATGGTTCTGGCGTTGACGGACAAATCGTCAATTTTGACCGCGAAAGCTTTGATTTTTCCATTGATGAGCGCGGTTTTAACGATGCACAATGGACGCATATTATCGCCGAGACCAATATTGATGTTGCCTTCGGTGACGGCACCATCACCAATATTTTCGCGTGGCGGGAATTTTCCCAATTTGGCAGTAGTGATATTGATTCCAGCCCGGCCTTTTTATTCCACGCCGATTTTGGCACGGAGCAAGACCAAATTTCAAACGAGCTTCGCTATGCCGGCCGGTTTAATGATACATTTGATCTGACCGCCGGGCTTTATTATTTCTCTCAGAACCTTGCCTATGATGAAGGTCGCCGGATTTTAGGCGGCGCGTTGACACAAGACGGCGGCGGCATTCAAGATCACCGCTCATTTGGTGCCTTTGCCCAAATTGATTATGATATCAGTGAGCGCCTATCGCTCAATGCCGGGATTCGCTTTACGGACGAAACCAAGGAGGTTCAAGTCGCCTCGCTTATTCGTAATGTTAACGCCCAATGTAATGTTATAGAGGGTAGTTGTCCGTTTGATTTCATCGACGACATCACATTTACCAATTGGGCGCCAACCATTGGCTTTGGCTATGAGGTCAATGAGGATGCACGGGTTTATGGTCACTGGAAACGAGCATTTCGTGCCGGTGGTTATAATTTCCGCAACACTTCAGTCGTATTTAACCCTGGGCCGTTTGGTGACGAACGCGTTGATACATTCGAGCTTGGTTTTAAAACCGAGTTAAACGGTCGAGGCCGTATTAATGGCGCGGTTTATCTCACCCAGGTTAATGATTTGCAGCGCGAGATTAATCTGTCTGACCCGATTGCCGGTGTTGTTCAGATCATCCAAAATACAGCGGACGCGGAAATTTTTGGTTTTGAAATTGATGGGCAATATGCCTTTACGGATAATTTCTTACTGGAAGGTTCTATCGGCTTTATTGACGGGGATTATACGGAAGTTCGTTTTGATCTAAGCGGTAATGGTACAATCGGTCCGGAAGACCTGGCACTGGATATTCCAAGATTGTCACCATTTACCGCCAATATCGGGTTTATTTACGATCATGAAATTGGTAATTTTGGCGTGCTGACGGCGCGGGCAAATTACAGCCATCGTGACCGTTCTGCCTTTACTGACAACAATCTTGGCACCTTAAATGCTGCCGACCGGATTGATGCCAGTTTGAGCCTGAGCATGAATGAAGGCCGGACAACGCTTTCTCTCTACGGTAAAAACATCACCAATGATGTGCAGCACGGTAATGATACCCAGCTTCCTGCCCTGTTGGGCCCTATGCCGACGGGCGGTACATTTGCGCCTCTGGCCAAAGGTGCGGTGTACGGGCTTGAGTTGCTGCTTAATTTCAATTAAGCGAAACTTGACATAGATGACAAATAAAAAGCCGGGCTATGCCCGGCTTTTTTTGCTTGTCGGCATGTATAATGAGCTATGAAAAAAACTTTATATCCCTCTCTCGCTCATAGCCGCCCTGATCGCCTTGCCGTAAACAATCGATGAAATTAACGGGTGACAAGCGCGTATCATCAAGCTATAAACCTCTTACTTACATGACGCTACGCACACGGATGCGATAGGCGGCCCTCACGGGGGCCGTTTTTTATTGTCCAGGTTTAGCGGCGTAAACGATACAAAAAGAAGGCTTAAGGTGAAAACCAAAACAACACAAGACGAACGAATTCTAGCGCTGATCGAGCCTGTGGCTGCTGATCTTGGCTATAGAATTATCCGCGTGCGGGTTATGGCCAGCAAGCGGGCGGTTGTGCAGATTATGGCGGAGCGTCTGTCTGACAGCCAAATGGGTGTTGATGATTGCGCCCGGCTCTCGCGTGAGCTCTCCTCTTTATTTGAGGTGGAAGATCCTATTGATAGCGCCTATGTGTTGGAGGTTTCTTCAGCCGGGCTGGACAGGCCGTTGACGGATTTGTCCGACTTTGAGGTTTATAGCGGCCTGCTGGCCCGGGTGGAGCTGGATAGGCTTGTCGAAGGCCGCAAGCGCTTTCGCGGGTATTTGGCTGGCATTGACGGCGAAAATATTGCCATTGATCTGGACGGGGAGGGCGACACGGCCCTCATCCCCTTTGCCTGGGTTAGTGAAGCAAAACTGCTGATTACCGATGAAATGATTAAACAAGGTCAACGCAAGAAGACCCAAGAAACAAAAAGGAGGCCGTAAAATGTCTACAGAAGGAATTAGTGCTAACAGGCTGGAGCTTTTGCAAATTGCCAATGCTGTTGCCCAGGAAAAATCTATCGACAAAGAAATCGTTTTGGCGGCCATCGAAGAGGCCATTCAAAAAGCGGCCCGTCTTCGCTACGGCGCTGAGAACGATATTCGCGCCACCCTCAACCCGGTGACGGGCGAGATGGATTTAAAGCGGGTGATTACGGTTGTCGAAATGGTTGAAAACGAGGCGACAGAAATTGATCTGGCGAGCGCGCAATTGGACAGTCCGGACGCCGAAATTGGAACTATGTTCGAAACCCCTCTGCCGCCGATCGAATTTGGCCGGGTGCAAAGCCAGATGGCCAAGCAAGTGATTATGCAAAAAGTCCGTGAAGCGGAGCGCGCGCGGCAATATATCGAATACAAAGACCGGGTCGGCGAAATCGTCAACGGTATTGTCAAGCGGGTTGAATATGGTCACATTATTGTTGATCTCGGTCGGGCCGAAGGCGTCATTCGCCGCGAGCAAACTTTGCCGCGCGAAAATGTCAAAAACGGTGACCGCATTCGCTCTTATATTTATGATGTTCGCGAAGAAATGCGCGGTTCGCAAATCTTCCTGTCTCGCGCCCATCCGCAATTTATGGCGGCGCTATTTGCTCAAGAAGTGCCGGAAGTTTATGACGGGATTATTGAAATTCTCTCCGTTGCCCGCGATCCCGGTTCCCGGGCGAAAATCGCCGTACGCAGCTCAGACCCATCTATTGATCCGGTCGGTGCCTGTGTTGGTATGCGCGGCTCACGGGTGCAGGCTGTGGTCAATGAATTACAAGGCGAACGCATTGATATCATTCCGTGGAATGATGATGCGGCGACCTTTATCGTCAATGCTTTACAGCCTGCAGAGGTGTCCAAAGTTGTTATGGACGAAGAAGAAAACCGCATCGAAATCGTTGTTGCCGACGATCAATTGTCCCTGGCCATTGGTCGGCGCGGACAAAATGTACGTCTTGCTTCACAATTGTCCGGTTGGGCCATTGATATTATGAACGAAGAGCAAGAGAGCGAACGTCGTCAGAAAGAATA
>QIKS01000126.1 GCA_003233025.1 Hellea balneolensis
CCGATATTGAAGGTACACTTCCCGCGGTGAACTACTTCGACGTGTCTGGCTCATGGGAGTTCATGGATGGCATCACGGCGCGTGCCGGTGTGAATAACATCTTCGAACAAAACTTCCCAATATCCATTTCAGGAGGCCCTGCCACTAACGGTAACAATAACACCTTCCCTGGTATTTACGATACGGGTCGGTTCTTCTTCTTCGGTTTGAATGTGAAACTTTAGATATTAGAGCGATATAATTATTGAAACGGCGGCCTTTGGGCCGCCGTTTTTGTATGTTGAAACGATATATAAAGAGTATAACTATTGATCATTTGAGCGTTGCAATACTTGCAAACGAAGAGCTTCATTGATTTCACCACGTACCAAGAGCGTCCCAATATCTGTTTCGTCCAAGGCAACAGCCCGGTCAATATCCACTTTCGCCGCAGCCAGATTGCCCTGACGGCGATTGATATCGGCGCGGTAACGTAGGGCTTGGGCGTTATCAGGCTCAAAGGCAAGCACCGAGCTTAAATCAATTTTGGCATCGCCAAACCTCTCCAGTCCGGCATAGGCGCGCGCGCGCATAATGCGTAAAGCAGCGTCAGATCGGTCAATATCCAGACCTTTTGTTGCAGCAAAATAGGCTTTGGTTGGCAAATCGGCTTGCAACCACAAATCCGCAGCTTCGGCGTAAAACCCCATGCGCATTTCGCGACTGCCGCCGTCAAGCGCTGCTGCCAGTTTTTCAAGCCGGTAAGCCCCTTCATCCATATGCCCCAAAGCAAATAACGCCATAGCCACGCAATGTTTGGCCCGCCGCCCACCGCCTTCCGATTGCCAGGCCAGCGCCTGTTCATAAGCTTGCTCTTGATCTTTCGCTATGTGTTCCAAACACGCCGCGTGTCGCTGGTCAAAATCGGATACAACTTCATTGACTTGCTGCTCATTGACTTGCTGAGCGAAGACGGGCAATGCAAAGCCTACACAAAAAGATAAAACCAAAAGACGCAAAAAATATTTCATGGGGCGTTATGTATCGGGGGTGTTAAACAAACGCAATGGCAGGCCAGGTTAATACAGTCAGCAAAAGACTTTTGCGCGCAAAATAATTCCACATGAGCGCAAAAAACCTTAATTTTTTAAGCCTTGGCCTCGGTTATGTGGCGCAAGCCCTCGTGCCCGCATTACAAATACGCGGCTTTAACTGCACCGCCACATACCGAAATGCCAAGGCCAAGAGAATATGCGCTGATCTTGCCGTAAAGGCCGTTCCCTTCAACGGAAAGCCCAGCAAAGAACTAACCACTATATTGGCCAAGACAACGCATATATTATGCTCGGTCCCGCCCGGGCCTTCAGGTGATATTTTTATCGCCGCCTACCGGTCTCTCCTGTCTTCCTTAGCCCCGAACCTGCAATGGGTCGGCTATCTTTCCGCGACCAGTGTTTACGGGGACCGAGGCGGACAATGGGTGTTTGAAGATGAGATTTTGCGACCAAGCCTGGCCCGGGGCAAAGCCCGCATCGAGGCCGAACTAGACTGGCTGGAAACCGGTTGGCCCGTCCATGTTTTCAGGCTTGCCGGAATTTACGGCCCCGGGCGCAATGCGCTTGAGCGGATAAAGGCGGGCAAAGCATCGGTTGTCGTCAAGGCGGGCCATATCAGCAACCGCGTCCACCGCGACGATATCGTCACAGCTTTGCTGGCATCTATAAAACGGCCCCACCCGATGCGCGTTTACAATCTGGCCGACGACACCCCGGCCTCGCCCCACCAGGTTGTTAATTATGCAGCGCGGCTTAGGGGGGTGAAACTTGAACAAACCCCCTACGCCGCCGCTAAAATGAGCGAGATGGCCCGCAGTTTTTATAAAGAAAGCCGCAAAACTGCCAACAAACGGGCGAAAGAAGAGCTGGGTTGGACGCTTAAATACCCCAGTTACAAACAAGGGTTACAGGCCTTGTTAAAACCTGGCGAAGACTAAGCGAAAGCCCAAAGCCGCACCTATTGCGTCACAATCGGAACAAGAGCGGCAGCGGCGTCTTCATTAACAAATGACGGTGCCAATCTTGTAGCGTCAATCGGCGGGTTTGGATATTGGCTGATAAAATTGAGGGTTTCTCCGGGCTTGAGCCTGGTTTTTCTCGGCTGCACAACCCAACTGGCCAACACTTCACCATTTGCATTTTTAAAGCTTAATTGCACCAATGCCAAATCACGGGCACGGATGTCATGGTTTTTAATTTTGCCATTAACGAACAAAACCGGGACCCCTTCATCATCGCCGTAGCGCGTTTCAACATCATATATTTCAAGGCCGGAAGCGGACGCCTGCAAGCCAAAAGCATTATATAAAGGTGCCGTCCCTGGAAATGTACCCACGATTTGTGAGCGAAAAATGACGACCAGTAATGCGGCGGCCACCAAAATAATTAAGGTGACACCCCAAATCATACTGACGCCAAACACCCGCCTGCGCACCTTTTTTAGCTCCGCTTTATCGCGGATAATTTTATGGGGCGGCGGGGTATCCACCTGCTCGGGCACGGGAGCGCTTTCATAGGGGGCCGGTTCGGGCGGGGCAATCGGAGAGGCTGCGTCGTCTTTGGAATGGATGCGAATATCCGTAAATTCCTGATCTTCCTGCAAGCTTAACACATCGGGATCAGCGGCGACAAACCAGGTTGATGAACATTGGGAGCACCGAACCGAACGCCCATTTTCCCCAATGACGTCATCTTTTATCAAGAACCGTGTCGTGCAATCTGGACAGGTGAGGATCATGCGCTAAATTTATTCTCTTTGTGATTCGAATATGATAGAAAAGTGCAATTTTAACAGTATAGTGTCTAGTCCCATTATGAACAAACCCTCACAACATACCCACAGCATACATTTTGACGGTGTCGGCTTGCGTTATGGACGCGGCGAAGAAATTCTAAAAGATATCAATATGTCGCTCTTGGCCGGTTCTTTAAATTTTATTACCGGCCCTTCAGGCGCAGGCAAAACCAGCCTTCTCAAATTGGTCTATCTTCACATGCGCCCCTCACGCGGCCTCATAACCATCTTTGGTCAAGACACATCACAGCTCGCTGCCCGCGCCATCCCCAAAACCAAACGGCGCATGGGGGTTGTCTTGCAGGATTTTCAACTGGTCGATCATTTGTCGGTATTTGAAAATGTCGCCCTGCCCTTGCGTATTCGCGGCCTAAAGCGGCAAACTTACGGCGAAGACGTTATTTCTCTTTTGCAATGGGTTGGCCTGGGAAAACGGCTTTACGCCTTTCCCCCGACACTTTCAGGCGGCGAAAAACAGCGTGTTGCCATCGCCCGTGCCGTGATCGGTAAACCGGATATTCTCATTGCCGATGAACCGACAGGCAATGTTGATGACGCCATTGGCAAGCGTTTGATGCGTCTATTTTTTGAACTTAACCGGCTCGGGACAACCGTTTTAATCGCCACCCATAACCATGATCTTATTCCGAAAAATGCAGATATTTATAAATTAGACAATGGCACATTTGCCCTGGAAACGGATGGTCATGGGTAAAGCTTACAATACCGCCAAGCAATCCCCCTTGCTCTTTGAAGACAAAAGCGATGGGCGTCCCCTATTTATGATTTTGGTGATCTTGGCATTTTTAGCCAGCCTGACCCTTCTGGCCACCAAAACCAGTTATTTCGCTGCCGCTCATTGGAGCGCGCAATTAAGCGACACGGCAACCGTTCAAATCAAGCCTGGCGAAGGCGGCCTGAGCCAGCAAACCGCCGCGCAAGCCAGAGGTATTTTACTGCAAAGCGAAACTGTCACCGACGTTGATATCTTGTCCCAAGAGCAATCAAAAGCCCTGCTGCGCCCGTGGCTCGGCGACACGTCCCTGCCGGACGATCTCCCCCTACCCCTCCTGCTCAGCGTCCGCTTAAAAAAGGGCCAAAGTCTGGATCAGCAAAAAATAACCGCACAATTTCGCCAAGCCGGTATTCGCGCCGATATTGATGATCATGGGCGCTGGGCCAAAAGTCTGACCCGCTCGGCCCGCATGGCACAAACCATATCTTTACTCAGCCTTGTCTTGATCATTATCACCCTCGTTGCCGCCGCCATTTTTGCCACCCGTTCAGGGATTGCAGCCCGGCGAAAATTTATGAGCATCTTACATCAGATCGGCGCCAACCCCAATTACACAGCCCGGCTGTTTAGCCAAAATTTTGCCCTCAAAAGCTTCAAAGCCGGAGCGATTGGCGCGCTCGGCGCTTATTTGGTTTTGTCCTTGCTGGCCGTGCTGGCCCGTGACGACGGGGGGGCAAGTTTATTTTTGCCGAGCTTAAAGACCGGCCTGACCGATTTATATTGGGTTGCCAGCGTCCCCGTCGGCATGGCGATTATCGCAGCCCTTACCGCATGGCGCACAGTGATGAAAACCCTCATTGCCGAGATATACCCATGAGCGCCCCCAAAAACAGACGGTTTGGTAAAAGCTTGTTTATCCTGATGCGGTTTTTGTTTGGCTTTGCCACAACCCTTTTGCTGTGCGGCTTTGCCCTGTTTCTCTTCCATATTAACACCCTCACCCCGCCAAAAACCCTGCCCCAAGCTGACGGCATTGTCGTGCTGACAGGTAAAGGCGGCGGACGGCTCGCGGCGGGCGGGCAGCTTTTGAAAGACAAATACGGGGAACGCTTGCTGGTTTCAGGCGTCAACCCGGCCATTGACGAGAAGGATATCGGCGTGCTGCTGGCCTTGGACGAAGAATATATCGCTTGTTGCGTTGATCTGGATTATGAAGCTGAAAACACAGTTGATAACGGCAAAGAAACTGCCAATTGGGCCAGAGCATTGGGCTATGAAACGATTATTTTAGTGACATCTGCCTATCACATGCCCCGCGCTCAAGTCGAGATTTCAGCCGCTATGGACGGCATTACAATCATCCCCTATCCGGTAAAATCAACCTCCGCTCCTGATGAGCCTTGGTGGGGCGGCGGCGAAAAATTTAACCGCAATATCCGCGAATATGCGAAATTGTTGGTCAGCTATGCCCGCGAGCCCGGCCCGCGGATTAAGCGCAAGTAAATGACGTTAAAACGTAAATACATACGGCGCAGCCTTATCCTCATTGTTGTTCTTGTTTTTCTGATCATCGGCTTATGGTTTGGCCTGCGCGCTTTGGTGACGGGAGTGTTTACGCAAACCGTCAGCAGTTTTGAACAACAAGGGTATGAGGTTTCCCACGAGGGATTTTCTGTCGGCGGGTTTCCATTTACGACAACGGCGAATGTCGACAATATGACGCTGCATTCCGACAATAGATCCGTCACATTAGGCAAGCTGAAAACCTCCAGCGCAATCTTCACACCCTTTAGCTGGACGACAAGCCATCAAGGCGTGATGAAAATTGATATAATGACTGCCTTCGGCAAACGCCATGTCACCGAGATTACGCCTTTTAATATGGAACTTAAAGCGGCGGCAAGCTACAACGGAAAAATTAAGGCGATTACATACACGCTAGATAAAGCGCATATAAATACGCAGCAAGGCACCCCACTTCCTATAACAAAAATTGCTCAAGCTTACGGTCATCTCAAGATAAAAAACAAACGCGCCCATGGTTTTGTGTTTAGCGACGAAATTGTCGGGCTTTTACTTCCCGTTTTAGGCAATACTCTAACTAAATTTGATATGGACGCGGTCATAGAAAACTGGCCCGTCTATGAAGAACAAGGCCAGGCATTTTGGATGGAAAATGAAGGCCGCATGATCTCCGACCATTGGGCGCTACACTGGGGCAAGGCGGATATTACGGGCACATTTAATCTGCAATTTGAGGACGGACTTCCAAAAGGCGTTGTTTATGTCAAAGTAAAAGACATAGTTCCCTTGCTGGAAGCTTTAGAACAAGCCGGCCTGCTACCCAGCGCCTCTTTGTTGCAAATAAAAACCGTGATATCAGCAACCCCCACCGACGGTCAGGGCCGGCAAGTGTTTCCCTTTACCTTGCATGAGGGCGCCGTCAAATTC
>QIKS01000046.1 GCA_003233025.1 Hellea balneolensis
GCATATAAATACGCAGCAAGGCACCCCACTTCCTATAACAAAAATTGCTCAAGCTTACGGTCATCTCAAGATAAAAAACAAACGCGCCCATCTGAATATCGGCGGGGCTGGCCTTGTGTTTAGCGACGAAATTGTCGGGCTTTTGCTTCCCGTTTTAGGCAATACCCTGACTAAATTTGATATGGACGCTATCATAGAAAACTGGCCCGTCTATAAAGAACAAGGCCAGGCATTTTGGATGGAAAATGAAGGCCGCCTTGTTTCCGACCATTGGGCGTTGCACTGGGGCAGGGCGGATATTACGGGCACATTTGATCTGCAATTTGAGGACGGACTTCCAAAGGGCGTTGTTTATGTCAAAGTAAAAGACATGGTTGCTTTGCTGGAAGGTTTAGAACAAGCCGGCCTGCTGCCCAGCGCCTCTTTATTGCAAATAAAAACCGTGATATCAGCAGCCCCCACCGATGATCAGGGCCGGCAAGTGTTCCCCTTTACCTTGCATGAGGGTACCGTCAAATTCGGCTTTATCACTTTGTTTCAATTTGCCCGTCCCGGCCAAAATTAGGCGCAGCGCTGTCTTGTCCTGCATCAACAATCTGCGTACGAATATTGCGGGTTTTGGTAAATTCGCTCAACAATGCTTCACCGTCGCCCCAGCGAATTGATTTTTTAAGCGCAGTTAAATCTTCAATATAACGCCCCAAAACCTCCAGGACGGCTTCGCGGTTTTCTAAAAATATATCGCGCCACATAATCGGACTGGACGCCGCAATGCGGGTAAAATCGCGAAACCCGGCAGCGGAATATTTAACCACTTCGCCCTGGGTCACCGTCTCCATATCCATAGCCGTCCCGACCAAAGCATAGGCGATTAAATGGGGAAGGTGAGACGTTGTCGCCAGTACCAAATCGTGCTGCTCGCTATCCATAAAGGCAACTTCACTGCCCAAAGCCTGCCAAAACCTTTTAAGGTTTTGGGCGGGTGGGGACATTTCGTCGTCCGGCGTCAGAATACACCATCTGTTTTTAAACAAATCAGCAAAGCCGGCGTCTGGCCCGCTTTGCTCCGTCCCGGCGATTGGATGTCCGCCAATAAAATCGACACCCTCTGGCAATAAAGACGTAATTTTCGCCCCAATGCTGGCTTTAACCGAACCCACATCGCTGACCAATGTTGCAGGCCGCAGGTTTTGGGCAAAGCCAGAAACCGCCTCCCCCATGGCGCCGGGCGGTACAGCCAAAATGATCAAATCTGCTTTGCCCGCCGCCTCCAGGGCCGACCCGGCTACCTCATCACAAATCGCCAGATCCTGCAAGCGCGCTCTTACGCCTGCGTCGCTATCGGTCATGATGACTGTGTCACTAACTTTCGCTGCCTTACACGCACGGGCCAGAGACGAGCCAATAAGGCCGCCGCCAACGATCAGCACAGTGCCAAATATTTTATTACCTGCCATTTTGCACTCTATGTTTTCGTGTGATCGGGTATGGGGTTGGGCAAGACACCAATGATTTTAACATGGGTGAGGCGGCTTGCGATTTCAATAAACCGCTCGTCGGTTTCTTGCACAAAATCTGCGACAGAATACAAAACCCGTCCGTCCATTTCCGAACGCTGGACGGCCACCAACCCAACGTCTGCAAAAATTTGCGCCGTATTGACTAGGTCACTATTTGAAGAATTTTGCACATATATCAGGGTGCGGTCTGAACCCGAAGTCAGTTGCTGCGCCTTTGAAACGGCAACGGCAATTGGCCAATCGCCAACCCCGGTGCGTGGTAAAGCGGCCAATATGCTCATATCGGACATGGCACCTTTTGGCCCCAAAGCCGTCCACCATGTGTCCATGACACCAGGCGAAGGCAATACCGCCACCCCTTCGGGATCGCTATGGGCCGCCGCCAATGCGGCGCTGGCCGTCGGGTAAGCATGGACGGGAATGGACGCGCCAAAGCGGTCGCGCACCAATGTGCGTCCGCTTAATTCGTCGCCGACAAGGGCGATGTGTAAATTGATCGGGCCTTGCAAAGTCAGGCTGGCACTGGTCAGCTCGGCCCATATGCGCGAAACAAGAGCCGGTGATATGCTGCCGGCTTTTTTGGCCAAATCGCGGACATGGGCTTCCTCACGCGATGGCCGCCAGACATTAACCCCGGACTTGGCCCGGCGGACGGCTTGCGCCAATTCCATGCGCTTTGCGATAAGATCCAAAAGATCGCTATCAACCCGGTCGATTTTTGCCCGTAGCTCTTCCATATCAAGCGACATGCCTGCGTCCGTTTTCATCGCCCTATAACCCTTATGTCTTGTCTTTGCTCAAAAGCATTATGTGTTTTTCCAGCCGCGCCTAAAACACCGCCCGTGCCAAATTGCGGGCGCAAGATTTTTTTGCGCTGCCGCCCTTCCCCGCTGACATACATTCGCTTGAGCGCTTCGACAAGCACAAGACCTGAAAATCCGGGCCAGACCGTTTCGCCAAATTTTTCAAATGCGCCTGCCGTTCGCTTGCCACACAAGGCATTAATCGGCGGACAATACAGAGCGCCCGCACGCACAACAGGCACAAAACCGGCGGCTTTTAAGGCCTGGCTGAGCTGGCGGCGGCTAAAGGGTCGCCCGGCGCCAAAAGGCGTTTTATCCGACCGCGCCCATAGCCCAGACCGGTTGGCAACAATGATAACAATACGCCCCTCCGGCTTCATCACCCGCCATAATTCGCGCAGCAAAACCGCCAATTTAGGCGTTTCTTCCAAGCCGTGCGCCACCAAAACCCGGTCAAAAACCCCCGGCACAAATGGTAATTGAGCTTCTGAGACCAGCACACTTCTATTGCCGCGCGGGGACGTCTCACGAACAACACCTTGCAGTGAGGGCATGGCATAAACCGTTCTGTGCGCGCCGGTTTTATAGCTTTTTAAATAGGGCAGGCTATAGCCATAGCCCAAGACGTCACGCCCCTCCAAATGCGGCCAAAGCGCATGCAAACGCCGCAGAGCGCCGGCCCGCGCTGCGTCTCCCATCGGGGTTTTGTAGAAGTTTTCGAGGGTTTCTACAGTTTGGCTCAAATCAATTGTCCTTTTATCTTTGCTATACTATACACGAACTATTGAGGACGTCTTATATGATTATCCAATTTCCTTGCCTAAGCGACAATTACGGCTTTTTGCTGCACGACCCAAAGACCGGCAAAACCGCCAGCATTGACGCACCAGACGCACAAGAGATTACGGCGCAATGCGCAAAGCGCGGCTATAAGCTTAGCCATATTTTCAACACCCATCACCACCCAGACCATGTCGGCGGCAATATTTCGCTCAAAGAGCAGCACGGCCTGCATATTATTGGCCCTCAGGCCGACAAAGAACGCATCCCCGGCATTGCGCAGGTCGTATCCGGCGGTGAGCAATTTTCGTTCGGCGCGTGGGACGTCCATGTTTTGCACACGCCCGGTCATACCAAAGGCCACTGCGCCTATTATATCCCCAAGCTGGGCAGTGTATTTGTCGGTGATACCTTATTTGCCCTTGGGTGTGGTCGTCTGTTTGAAGGCACAGCCAAACAAATGTTTGACAGCCTGGCACAACTGGCCGCATTACCGCCTGAGACGAAAGTTTACTGCGCCCATGAATACACCCTCGCCAACGGACGCTTTGCCCAAAGCATTGATCCTGATAACCCAAAGCTGTCCGCTTATATGGACGAGGTCATAAAATTACGGGCGCAAAACCTGCCAACAGTGCCCACGACCATCGCCAAAGAAATCGCCGCCAACCCGTTCATGCGCGCAAAAACGGCGGAAGATTTCGCAATAATCCGCCGGGCCAAAGACCGGTTTTAAGACGGGTTTTGACCCTGGGGTAATAAAAGCGGCGACGGGCCGGGCAGGCCAAACATATAGCCTTGCAGATAATCCACCCCCAAACGGGTCAGCAAATCCGCGTCTTCACGACTGCCAACCATTTCCGCCACCGTTTTGACGGAAAATGTCTGGGCCAAATCAACCATCATACGCACAAACACTTGCTTGTGAGGGATCAGGGATAAATCGCGGATAAAGCTGCCGTCGATTTTAATTTCGTCCGCTTCAATAGCCATCAGATTTTTAAATGTGGTATAGCCTGCGCCAAAATCATCGATGGCGAATTTACAGCCCAAAGCCCGTGCTTCAACCGAGAACCGGCTGGCCAAAGCAGGATCTTCCAAAGCGACGGTTTCGGTCAACTCTATCGTCACGCGATTTGTCGCCGGGCCTAAAGCCCGCAGTGCACCTAGATAAGCATCTGCCGTATCTTTATTTTTTATCGTCGCAGCCGATATGTTCAAAGCCAGCTTGATCTCGGTTTGTTTTTGCAAAGTCCGGCTGGCCAACTCCAAGGCACGCCTGTCTAAAAGATGCACACTGCCCAGCCGTTCCGCCGCCATAATAAATTCAGCCGCAGACACCATTTCCCCGTCGTCCCGACGCAGGCGCAACAAGCATTCATAATGATGAGGTTTGCGATTTTTCGCATGGACAATCGGTTGATAAGCCAATGTTATGCGCCGGTCATTTAGCGCGCTGATCACATCGTCGCGGGTTAAGTCCGCCGTTTTCTGGCGCGGCTTTAAATCGGGAAGATC
>QIKS01000197.1 GCA_003233025.1 Hellea balneolensis
GGCAAAAACCCGCGAAAGCGCGAACCGGCTTTGGTGCCTGCGGCCAATTGCTCATCTTCGGGCAGCTCGGCGAATACAGCCTTGCCAAATTCGCGAAAGGCGAAATCCTCATTATAGGTCCAGCGGTAATGCATGGCGGCAATCAGCAAATATTCATCACCGAACAGCTCCATTATCAACGCTGCCAATTTTTGCTTTGGCCCTTTTGGGTAAACCGACGGGCCAGGTTCATTGGCTTCAATATGGTCGATAATATCGCTGCTGTCCTGAACCGCCTCGTCGTCCGGCGTTATTATAACGGGCATAACCGGCCAGCCAATGCGCGGCAATATTTCTTGCGCGTAAACTTCGCGTGTGGCCAAAACTTCCCTGTAAGGCACATTCTTCCAGCGCAAATAACCGCGCACTTTACCAGAGTAAAGCGACAATGGCGCGCCGTAGAGCGTGTAAACCATTACGCCGCCTTGCCAAATTTTTCGTAAAGGGTCTCGCCAGAGCTGGCCAGGTCGCGCAGCAATTGCGGCACTTCAAATTGGTCGCCGTAAACATCGCGCAGCTTATCCGCGCGGGCAACAAATTTGGCCGCCCCGACCATATCAATAAAGCTGATGGCGCCGCCCGTATAAGGCGCGAAACCCCAGCCAAAGATCGAGCCAAGATCGGCTTCACGGGGGTCAGAAATAATCCCCTCCGCCATTGTGCGCGCCGCTTCGATGGCTTGGGCGTATAATATACGGTCTTTAATTTCCTCGGCGCTGGGTTGGTTTGGCAAGATACCATTAACGGCAAATTGACCAAGCTCCGGCCACAGGGATTTCTCCCGGCCTTTATAATCGTAAAAACCTTTTTGGTTCTTGCGGCCTTGACGGTCATGTTTTTCAATCATGGCATTGATGATCGGGTCGATTTTCCCCGGCGTGTATCGGTTGCCCATATCTGCTCTGGTCTGGCTTAAAATCTTATAGGCCAGATCGATGGCCACCTCGTCTTGCAAAGACAAAGGCCCGACCGGCATGCCGGCCATACGCGCCGCATTTTCGATCAAAGCCGGTTTGACCCCTTCCGACAACATATTCATGCCTTCATTAATATAGCGCATGACGCAACGGTTGGCGTAAAATCCGCGTGTGTCCTCGACAACGATCGGTGTTTTTTTGATCCTTGTGACAAAATCGAGCGCACGGGAAATGGCGTAATCAGAGGTTTCCTTGCCCTTGATAATTTCCACCAGCATCATTTTGTGAACCGGGCTGAAGAAATGTACGCCGATAAAATTTTCAGGCCGGGACGACGCCTTGGCCAGATCAGAAATAGGGATGGTGGAGGTGTTGGAGCCGAACACGGCAGTTTTGGGGATAACGTCTTCAGTCATTTTGGTGATTTTAGCTTTTAGCTCCGAATTTTCAAACACCGCTTCGATGACGAGGTCTACGTCTTTAAGCTTGCCGTAATCCGTGGTCGGGGTGATGCGCGCCAATATAGTGTCCATTTTTTCTTGCGTGGTTTTGCCGCGCTTGACCCGCTTGGCCTGTTCGGTCTCGCTCAACGCTTTGCCTTTGTCCGCGCCCTCCTGGTCACGGTCAATCAACACCACATCAATGCCGGCCATGGCCGATACATAAGCAACACCCGCGCCCATAAAGCCTGCGCCAATCACGCCGATTTTCTTAATCTCGCCCGGCTTTTGCGATTTGGGACGTGCGCCGCCTTTGTCGATAGCCTGTTTGGAGATAAACAAAGAGCGGATCATATTTTGGGTTTTGGGGTTGAGGATAAGAGCGCAGAAATAACGAGTTTCGACCCGCAAAGCGGCGTCCATCGGCAGTTGCGCGCCTTCATAAACGGCGCGCAAAATATTGCCCATGGCCGGGTAATTGCCGTAACTTTCCTTGCGCACCATAGCCGGCGCCCCGGCGAACATCGGGAAGCCTTGCGCCGACCACGGCCCGCCGCCCGGAAATTTAAACCGGCTTTCATCCCAAGGCTGCTTGGCTTTGGGGTTTTCCAATACCCAGGCTTTGGCGGCCGCAACCAGCTCTGCGCCCGGAACGGCTGCGTTGACCAACCCCATAGCCAGCGCTTCTTTGGCTTTAATATTTTTAGCTTGTAACAAGAGCGGCGCTGCGTTCATCAACCCGATCATACGCGGCACACGTTGGGTGCCGCCTGCGCCTGGCAAAAGCCCAACCATAACCTCAGGGAAACCCAGTTTTAACCCCGGATTATCGCTGCTGACAAAGCGAGCATGACAGGCCAAAGCCAGTTCAAACCCGCCGCCCAGGGCCAGGCCATTAACCGCTGCCGCTACCGGTTTGCCGCAGGTTTCAAGATTGCGGAAGGCGGTATTTAAGCGAAATACTTCTGCGAACAAATCTTGCTTTGCGCCCAATTCGTCGTCCTTCATACGAGCGATAAATCCAGCAAATTTTCCGCCAAGCTCTTCCAAATTTGCTCCGGCGCAAAACGCATCTTTGCCAGATGTGACAACCGCGCCCTTAATATTTTCGTCTTCCCTAATTGTAGCAACCCACTTTGCTATTTCGCCAACAACGCTCTGGGACAGCACATTCATAGAGCGCCCCGGACTGTCAAATGTAACCAGCGCAATGCCGTCTTTATCGATGTCTAATGTAAAATGTTTCATCTTATTCATTCTCTTTTGAAGATTCGTTTTGTTCAGATTGTTTTTTGGATTTGGCCGCACCAAGGGCGGGCGCAACTCCAACGCCTATGGCTACGCCGACACCAATGCCTAAAGCAAGATTGTCAATAGCAAGGCCAAACACAACACCCAGCGCAATGCCGATCAGCAGCGCCTCATCTATAGATCTGCCCCAAATTGAAGTCTTGTTTTTATCGGTCATCTTTATGCCCTCTCAATAATAATCGCGCTGCCCATGCCGCCGCCGACGCATAATGTTATAAGCGCGGTTTGTTTGTTGGCCCGCTCCAGCTCGTCAACCATGGTGCCGATAATCATGGCGCCGGTGGCCCCCAAAGGATGGCCCATGGCGATGGCGCCGCCGTTTACATTCATGACGCTGTGGTCAATGTCCAAGGCTTGCATAGCGCGCAGGACGACCGAAGCGAAAGCTTCGTTAATCTCCCACAGATCAATATCACTGGCTTCCATACCGGCTTTTTGCAAAACTTTGCGGGCGACAAATTCCGGCCCAGTTAGCATGATGGTTGGCTCACTGCCAATTTCAGCAAAGGCGCGAATGCGCGCACGTGGTTTCAAGCCCTGATCTTTACCCGCTTGCTCACTGCCGACCAAAACCATAGACGCCCCGTCAACAATGCCTGAGCTATTGCCTGCATGATGGACATGGGTGATGGTTTCAAGTTCAGGGTATTTTTGCAAAGCAACGAAATCAAATCCGGGCATCATCGTGCCCATGGCCGCGAAGCTCGGGTTTAACGAACCCAGTGCCTGCATGTCGGTACCAGGGCGCATAAATTCGTCGTGCTCTAGAATATTGACGCCCATCTGATCTTTGACCGGCACGATAGATTTGGCAAACCGGCCTTCATCCCAAGACGTGGCCGAGCGCTTTTGGCTCTCCACCGCATAGCCGTCACAATCATCACGGCTAAACCCGTATTTTGTCGCGATCAAATCTGCGGATATGCCTTGGGGCACCATATAATGGTCAAAGGCGCTCATAGGATCAATACCCATAGCCCCGCCGTCACTGCCCATGGGAATGCGTGACAAGCTCTCGACCCCACCGCCAACAACCATGTCAGACATGCCCGACATCACCTTGGCCGCCGCCATGTTAACCGCCTCAAGACCAGAGGCACAAAACCGGTTGATGGAAACCCCGGCGCAAGCCTGGTCCCACCCCGCCGTGATCACCGCCGTGCGCGCAATGTCCGCGCCCTGGCCTTTAATCTGATGCACACAACCCAAGATGACATCGTCAACTTTCGATGTGTCGAGGCCATTGCGATCACGCAGCGCCTCAAGCTGTTGGCTTGCCAGTGAAAGCGCCGTAATCTCGTGCAGGCTGCCGCTCTTCTTGCCCTTGCCGCGTGGTGTGCGGATGGCGTCATAAATATATGCTGTTGTCATTTTCTTAGTCCTTTTTATCAACTCCTCCCCGTGAACGAGGGAGGGAAATCAAGTGTCGCCCTAAAACCTATCCGCTGCCAGTGCCATCACCGGTTCCGCGCCGCTTTGCAGCTTGGTAAGGTGGGCGTCAATTTGGGGGAGCATTCTGGCTATGAAATATTTGCCGGTTATAATTTTATCGGCGTAGAACGGGTCGTCATTGCCAGCGTCAATTTGCGCTTGCGCCACTTTAGCCATCCGCGCCCACATATAGGACAACATAGCAATGCCCAACATGTGCATATAATCGACACTGCCGGCGCCGGCATTGTCTGGATTATTCATACCATTTTGCATGAGCCACATCGTGCCCATTTGCAATTTATCTTTGGCAGACTTAACGCCGTCCATGAACGGTTTCAAATTTGAGTCGCCTTCGTTCTCGGCGACGAACGCATCGATTTCCGCCGAAATGCTCATCAAGGCACGCCCACCATTGCGGGCCAATTTGCGGCCAACAAGATCGAGGGCTTGAATGCCGTTGGCCCCTTCGTAAATTTG
>QIKS01000185.1 GCA_003233025.1 Hellea balneolensis
GCTGGCTCCTTTGCCCATAGCCATGATTTGCGGGCTTAACTCGGTGATGGTGTCGATAAATTTAGCGTGGCTGTGGGCATGGGGATCTTTGTCATAAAGCCCGTCAACATCAGAGAACAAAATAAGCAAATCCGCCCCAACCATCTGCGATACCCGTGCCGCTAGCCTGTCATTATCGCCGTAGCGGATTTCGTCCGTAGCAACCGTATCGTTTTCATTGATGATGATAATGGCACCAAGGTCAAGCAATGTGGCCAAGGTTTCCTTGGCATTGATCCAGCGCCGACGGTCTTCGGTATCGTTAAGCGTCAACAAAGCCTGAGCGGTCACAAGGCCGTGTGGTGATAAAGCCTGTTCATAGGTGCGGGTCAGCAAGGCTTGTCCGGCGGCAGCGCAGGCTTGTTTTTGCGCCAAGGTCAATGGCTTGTTGCCAAGTCCCAAACGGCTGCGGCCAAGAGCAATCGCCCCTGATGAGACAATTAGGATTTCCTGGCCCTGCTGTGTGGCCTGGGCGATATCCCCGGCCAGACTTTCAAGCCAGTTTTGATTAATATGGCCCGTTTTCTCGTCCACCAGCAAGCTGGAGCCGATTTTTATGACAATGCGTTTATAGCTGCTTAAGGCTGCCATTTTTCTGTCTCAGGCGGCAGGCCGGCCAGTTTGCGTTCTTTTACTTTTTCGGCCAGGTTTTTTTGCTGCTTTTCCTCGGCGCGGCGTGTGCTGACATAGGTGTAAACCTCGGACATCAAAGTTTTGACGCCCATGCCGGACACGCCCGACAGGGTCAGCACATCTTTTTTGCACGCTTTGGCGAGTTGTTTTTGACGCCGTTTGATGGTTGCAGCGTCGAGGGCGTCGCATTTGTTTAAAACAACAATTTCCGGTTTTTGCAAAAATTGCTCGTCGTAATCAATCAGCTCATTTCTAATCTTTGTATAAGCTTCGCCAGGCTTTTCAACACTGCCGTCAACCAGATGAATAATGGCGGCGCAGCGTTCGGCGTGGCCAAGAAATTTATGGCCAAGCCCCGCGCCTTCCGCCGCCCCTTCAATGAGGCCCGGAAGATCAGCCAATACGAAACGCTCCGCTGTGCCCAGTTCCACCACACCCAAATGCGGGCGCAGGGTGGTAAAGGGATAATCCGCGGTTTTTGGCTTGGCGGCGCTAACGGCGGAGAGCAGGGTGGATTTCCCGGCATTGGGCAGGCCGATCAGCCCGGCGTCGGCGATCAATTTTAAGCGCAGCCATATCCACCGCTCCTCACCGTCCTCACCGGGATTGGCGCGGCGCGGCGCTTGATTGGTTGCGGTTTTAAAGCGGGTATTGCCCCAGCCGCCATTACCACCTTTGGCCAGCAAAACTTTTTGGCCCGCCTCCAGCATATCGACCAAAAGATGCTCGCCGCTTTCGTCAAATATTTGGGTGCCGAGGGGCAGGAGTATGGTCACATCCGTGCCGGTAGGTCCGGTGCGGTCGCGGCCCATGCCGTGTACGCCGGTGCCGGCTCTAAAATGTTGTTGATAGCGAAAATCGATTAACGTGTTGAGATCATCCGCACACAGCGCCCAGACATCGCCGCCTTTGCCGCCGTCGCCGCCGTTAGGGCCGCCGTAAGCAATATATTTTTCGCGGCGAAAACTGATTGAACCCGCTCCGCCATTGCCGGAGCGTACACATATTTTTGCCTGATCTAGGAATTTCACAACGCCGCCTCTCTTAAGGTGTTCATGGCTGACTTGCGGCTTAAACGCAATTCAATTGTCGGGCAATGCTTTTTGCGAGCGACGGAGTACAGACTGTTTTTAGAGCTTTGAAGTTTAAAGCCAAGTTTTTCCAACACCCGGGCCGAACCTGGATTGTCTTCGAAATACCCGGCGGCGATATGGGCGAGATCAAGGGTTTTAAACCCTTCGGCTATTACACAATCGGCCGCTTCGGTGACAATCCCTTCGCCCCAATAAGGTTTACCGAGCCAGTAGCCAAGCTCTTTCTCTCCTTGGCTGTTTTCAAACAAATCCATGACGCCTATAAGCCGGTCATTACCGGTTTTGGTGATGGCATAAGCATAAGACCGGCCCCGGCCCCATTGGGCGTGCATCCACATGATACGAAACTCTGCACACAATGAGGTATAAGGGGACGGAATTGACGCCGTCATTTGGGCGATATCGGCGCCGTTAATCAGGCGTGCCATATTGCGCGCATCGCTCAGCACGAGGCGGCGCAAGGTTAGGCGTTGCGTTTGTAATATTTCGTGCATATCTGGCTGGCTCCTAAACAAAAAGGGAAGACGGCGATCCATCTTCCCTTTTTATTTGGGTTTTTAGATCGCTTCTTATCAAGCGATCTGAAAAAAAAATCGCCTAATTTGCTGCTTTACTCGTCTGCTCCGGGAGGACTGAGACAAATGTACGTTTGTTGCGTTTGACGGTAAAGGCGACGCGGCCTTTTTCGGTTGCAAACAAAGTGTGGTCTTTACCCATGCCGACATTGTCGCCCGGATAAAATTTGGTGCCGCGTTGGCGGATAATAATATTGCCAGCAAGGACAGCTTGGCCGCCAGATTTCTTGACGCCAAGACGACGGCCAGCGCTATCGCGACCATTACTGGATGAACCACCTGCTTTTTTATGTGCCATGTTTCTTCTCCTTCTGGTGCGCTTTCATTACAAGCACCGATGCATTATTTTATTTGGCTGTGATCGCCGTGATTTTGACAACCGTCTCGTTTTGGCGGTGGCCTTTTTTGCGGCGGTAATTTTGCCGGCGTTTCTTTTTAAACACCAATACTTTCGCTGCTTTGCGCTGCTCCAGCACTTCCGCGCTGACACTGGCACCTTTGATGGTCGGCGCGCCGATGGTGACATTGGCTTCGGAGCCACACATCAAAACTTCGTCGAAGGAAATTTTCTTTCCTGCTTCGATGTCCAATTTTTCCACAACAATAATATCGTCTTTTACGACTTTATATTGTTTGCCGCCTGTCTTGATGACTGCGAACATAGCTTTATCCTTTTTTTATCTGAATATTCATGAGCCGCCAATAAAGACAAACCCATGAAGTGCGGCGAAATATACGCAAACCCATAACAGTGTCAATAAGGGAATGCGTTTATCCGTAATAAAAAAACCCCGCGCATGACGCGGGGTTTATATGCTTTACGCCTATGGTTTACTGGGCGACCTGGCCAACAATGTTTCCAGCGGCATCGATAACATTGCCATTGCCGTCAACCCGTCCGATCACAACGCCACTGGCGTCAATCACATCGCCATTGGACTGGATGGTAAAGCCACCAATCGCCCGGCTGCTGCCAGTTGTTGTCGTTTGGGTCTGGGTTTGAGTTGAGTAAGATCCGGCGCGGGAAATGATATTGCCCGCCAGATCAACAATATTGCCTTGGCCGTCAATCCGGCCAATAACCCGGCCCGTTGCACTGTCAATCACTTGACCATTGCCGCCGACCGTAAAGTTCACCGTACTACCGGAACCCGTGCGGGTTGTTGTTGCAGAGGTCACATTGCCAGCGCGGCTAATAATATTGCCGTTCAGATCAATGATATTGCCTTGGCCGTCAACACTTCCGATCACAGCGCCAGCAGCATTAACCACTTGCCCATTGGCATTGACGCTATATGTGCCCGTATAGGTGCCGCTTAAGGAGCTTGCCGTTGTATTTGTCGTAAAGCTTCCCGATGTTGACGTTGTCGAGCCGGTTATTCTACCGCCGCCACTGACCATTGAGCGCCAGTCAACACCCAAAGCATCAACCGTTGTTAGGGTCAAGCCACCCGTAGACAGGCCGGTTTGAATTTGGAATTGCTCCACGGCGCTATAAGTTTCTTGCCCCAAAATACCGTCAATGGCACCGGTGTAATATCCACGGGTTTGCAAAGCTTGCTGGATGGCAGAGATGACGCGGGTGCTGGCATTGGCCTCACACAGAACATTCCGCCACTCGGCTTTTTCCTGGGAAATCTGGACGCGTTTTTCAACGGTTCCAAATTCTGCCGGTATGGAAATTGTCTCGACCCGTGCTGCTTCCACAAGCTGTTGAACACTAATCGTGTCGTAAATCGCTGGGGTTTCCCGGCGCTGAGTGCTGGCAGGAACGTCAACAACGCGTCTTGTGACCTGTTTGGTGATCGCTGGACTTGTCCGCTCAACCACACCTGCCGGCGTTTGTACAACGCGGCGGGTAATCTCTCTGGTTATAGCGGGGATGATGCGCTCAGCCGTACGGGCCGGATCCTTAATCACACGGCGGGTTTGCACCTTGGTGATCGCTGGAATAGTACGTTGGGTCGTTGACGCAGGTGTTCTGACCACGCGGCGGGTAACTTCTTTGGTAATCGCCGGGATCACGCGCTCCTGCGTGCTGGCCGGTGTTTGCACAACACGGCGGGTGATCTGCTTGGTCACCGCTGGCACCACACGTTCTACTGTGCGGGCGGCTTCCTTAATCACACGGCGGGTTTGTGTCTCGACGATTGCCGGGACGGCGCGCTCTAGCGTTGAAGCAGGTGTTTTAACAATTTGCCGGGCTTGCGTCTTGGTAATTGCTGGAATAGCCCGCTGGATTGTTGAGGCA
>QIKS01000176.1 GCA_003233025.1 Hellea balneolensis
GGGCTGGAGAGACGGGCGGGCGGCTCAAGGCCCAATATATAACCGCCATGCCGATGATGACCATGGGGAGGGAATAAGCCATGCCCCGGGTTAAAAAGCCAAATTGGGCAATGCCGAAATCTGGTTCGCGGAAATTTTCCACGGTGATCCGAAAGACGCCGTACAGGAACAAAAACACACCTGCGCTGAGGCCGGGACGGGTCAGAGCTTTGAACTTTCGCGACATTACCCACAAAACGGCAAAAATGACGGCACCTTCCAAAAACGCCTCATAAAGTTGGCTGGGGTGGCGGGGATATCCTGCCGGATCGGTGTTAAACCGCACCGCCCAGGGCACATCTGTCACCCGGCCCCATAATTCCTGATTGACGAAATTGGCAATCCTGACGAGGAAAATACCAATAGGCGCGCCTATTGCCGCCAAATCTGCAACTCGCATTAAGGGGATTTTTTTGCGGCGCGCCAGAACAATCGCGGCGACGCAGACGCCTAAAAAACCGCCGTGGAAAGCCATACCACCTTCCCATATTTTCAGGATTTTTATCGGATCAGCGATGTAATCCGCCGTGTTGTAAAGCAAGATTGAGCCAATACGTCCGCCGATAAAAATACCGAGGAAACAATAGACAAGATAGTCTTCCAAGATCGGTTTATTGGGAATAAGCGCAGGGCCGGAAGGTGTAGCGGTTGGCTGCCAAATATCGGTTTTGGCACAGGTGCGCACGGCGTAGATATAAGCGAGAAATGCCCCGACAACATAGCCGAGCCCATACCATTTTATGGACAGAGGGCCGATTTGCAGTGCCGTATCGCTGATCCAGTCTGGAAAGGGTATGGCGTAAATAAGGTTGAAATTCATCTGGTGTTCTTCATTCTAGGCTGGTTGTCATTGGTATTTAGTGTTATACTGCGCTTGATCATAAGCCAAGCCATAAGGTGCTCTCATGCAAACCAAATCCCCGCCCTTTGAAGATCTCGCTAATTTAATGACCAATGCTTTTGGCGCTGCCAAAGGTGTCAGCGACGAAGTGCGCGCCGCCGCCCGTGCCCGGGCTGACCGTATCATCGCCGATATGGATTTGGTCAGCCGCGATGAATTTGAAACCATCAAAATCATGGTGGTCAATGGCCAGGAAGAAATCGCCAAGTTGAAAGCGGAAATAGCCGCTTTGCGTAAGGCGGCAAAAGCGGCGCCGAAAGCCAAATAAGGTTTTTGTCAGGCCAGCTTTTGCGCGGCTTCCAACACGGCAGCGACATGGTCTTTGACACGGACTTTGCGCCAGATTTGGGCGATATTTCCTTGGGCGTCAATGAGGAAGCTGGCCCGCTCAATGCCCATATATTCCCGGCCATAAAGCTTTTTGAGCACCCACACCCCATAACGCTCAATCATCGTGCCGTCTTCATCCGATGCCAGCGTAATTGTTAAGTCATGTTTGGCGATAAATTTGTCGTGGCGCTCGGGGCTGTCTTTGGACACACCAATTATTTTGGCGCCAAGTGTATCAAAGTCTTTTTTTACGGCAGAAAACCCGGTAGCTTGATTGGTGCAGCCTGGCGTCATATCTTTTGGGTAGAAATAAACAATGACAATTTGTCCTTTTAATGCAGAAAGCGATATTTCGCCGCCGCCATTTGTTGGCAAGGTGAAATCAGGTGCAGCTTGTCCAATTTTCATGATAAAGACCCTTTCATGGCCGTAACCGTTACACATAAAGATGATAACCCTATGGAGGAAAAGGGCCATAAGGGCAAGGGGCCGCGCTGGTTTGGCATGCCGCCACTGCCTTCTGCCTCCAGATTGTGGCGAACCGCCCTGGAAGCATTGAGTATTTTGTTCAGCATTGCCGTTCTTTGGCTGGGTGCTTTGTCAGTGTTGATGGTGCGTCAAGAGGTTGATCTATCCTTTTTCAAACCCCATTCCGAGCAATGGTTTTCCAAGGCATTTGCCGGGAAAACTGCTGACATTGAATATTTTTCCGCCCGCTGGATACAGGAACGCCAAACGATCGAATTACGGGCCAGCAATATAAAAATTTCAGGATTTAAAAACACACCTGGAAATATCAGGCATGAAAACATCCAAGAAGTGAGAAGCGAGTTTAAACTGGCCGCTGATTATACGGCACGACCAGAACTGGTAGCTTTGCAGATTAATGGCGGGGCCGTAACGCTGGCGCGCTTGGAAAATGGCCGCGAGCAAATTGGTTTGGGGACGCCGCAATCCTATGAAAATATTGGCCCGTTCTGGCGTTCAGACACCTCCAAACGGGCCGACCCTGCTGCAAATTTACAGCTGGGGGGTATTATTGAGAAAATCGACATACAATCGACGCAAATTTTTATCATCGATCAAACCCAGGAATTACAATTGACGCTGAACAATGTCAGTGGCAGTTACCGGTTTGATCAAGGCGCGGTTTATCTGGAGGGCAGGGGAGATGTGCGCAGCGGCGATGATGACGCGCCCTTTGCGCTGCTTCTAAAATCAACAGCTGATGGGGGGGCGGTTTCAGTATCGCTTGAAGTTAACCAAGTGGTGCCAAAACGCATAGCCCCGGCCAAAGGCCCCTGGCGGTTATTGGGCAATCTTGATGCGCCGGTTGATATGAGCGCATATGTTGAAATACAGCCAGAGCAGGGTTTGCAGGATTTAACATTGAGGATGGCTGTTGGTAAGGGGGAACTTAAAACCGGCACCAGTTACAAGCCATTTTCGCGCGCCCGCGTGCACGCGGATTTCAATGCGCTGACCCATAATATTAAGATCAGTGCGTTTGAAATCGAGAGCGAAGCGTTGGATATTACGGCAAATGGCGAAATGAGTAATTTAGGCGAGCCGGGTCTAAATTTTCTAAATCGCCCGATCGGATTTTTTCTGAGATCGGATGGTTTTCGTCTTGACGCAGGCCAAAAATTTGACACTTCTTTCGTGGTAAAATCGGCGCAAGCCCAAGGGGTGATTGACCTTAGCACCCAAGCGTTAAATTTGGAAAACCTGGCCATGGATTTTGGCTCCTATCAACTCGCTATGGCCGTTTCTGCCAAGAGGGATGAGGCGGGGCAGCTTGAGGCGCTTAATCTTGATGGTCATGTTGGGGGAGAAATGAGCGCCGGGCAATTGCTTGATCTGTGGCCCAATGTTTTTGCATTAGGTGCGCGCAATTGGCTTAGAGACAGTGTTGTCAAAGGGACATTATCTGATTTTAAAATTCAGGCCAATCTTGACCATGATGATTTAACCAGCGGCCAAATTGCCAATGACCATCTTGCTATGAGTTTTGCGGTTAAAGATGCAGACATTCGCTATATGCGCCAGATGCCGTGGATGCGCGACACCCAAGGCGAGGGGCTTCTCCAAGGCAATCAGTTGGATTTTAAAATTACGGGCGGCCGTGTTGACGAGTTGATTATTGAGAGCGGTGTTGTCAACATGCCAAAGCTAAGCCCCCACGGGGGAGATTTCACCATTGAACTTGAGGGGCGCGGCAGTGCGAGCGAGATGCTGCGGGTCAGTAATTTCCCGCCCTTTGAGTTTTCCAAAAAATTTGGCATCGTCCCGGATGATTTCGGCGGAACAGGCCAGCTGCGGTTGCATGTGGTCAGGCCCTTGCTGGAATTTCCCAAACGCGAAGATGTTCTGTATAGCGTTGAGGGTCGTTTTGTCGATGTGACCATGCCGGTGGGAATTGGTGATAGCCGGCTGCGCGAGGGGGTATTTGATCTTAAAGCGGACGCGGCGGGTATCAATATTTCCGGGCCTGTGAAAATTGGAAATTGGCAAGCCATGCTGGATTGGAACAAGCCGTTGGGGGCAGAAATTGCGCCAGCAAAATACACCTTAACCGGTTCGCTGGCCCGGGATAATTTGGACAATATAGGCATTGGTCTGCGCCGTTATTTGGGCGGCAATATTGAGTTGAGCTTACGCGGAAATGGTGACGGTATTGCCGTAACATCCGCGCAAATTATTGCTGATTTCACAGATGCAGACATTAACTTTGGCACGATTTGGCAAAAGCAAAAAGGGCAATCTGGTCATCTCAACGCACAATTGTTTTTCGGCCAAGAGGGCAGGGTGCGGCTTGAAGATATTGTGCTGAAGGCCGACGGGTTGGACGCGGCTGGTTTTGTACGGTTTGCTGATAATTTCAAGCTTGAAATACTGGAAATGTCACGCGTTTATATTGACGGTTTTATTGATGCCTCTGTTCGCGCACAGCCGACGAACACCGGGGTGTTGGACATCGAAATGGACGGCCAGTTTTTTAATATCCAAACATGGGTCAAGCGCGCTTTCCAAGAGGGCTCAACTGCAGACAGCATTCCCATCAATTTGCATGCCGAACTGGCGCAATTGGCATTGTCCAAAGATTATGTTCTAGGCGAGGCGAAAGCGGTGTTCTCCCATAACGGGGAAGCCGTCAAATTGGCCCGCTTAACTGGTAGGCGGGCGGAGGGCATGTTTTTAGCTGAAATTGAAGGTGGCAGCAGCTCTGGTCGGCGTGAAGTCTTGGTGGATATTCCCGATGCAGCCAATGCGGCTTTGGTGTTTTTAGGCCTTGA
>QIKS01000201.1 GCA_003233025.1 Hellea balneolensis
TGGCCCATGTCGGGGCGCTGACCCAAATCCGCGCGCGCGGGTTTGCTTGCCTGATCAACTCTGCCGCCAAGCGCAGCGCGCCACTGCCGCCAGCAGTTTGAGCGGTAGCCAAGCGGCCAGAGCCGAGAACGGACGCATCTGTGCCAAACAAAAGCTCGGCAAATAAATGGTTGAACGTTGGATTGCCGGCAATGCCGATATATTTTTTGCTGTCCTCTTCAAGCCCCCAAGCCTGCTCGGCTTTTTTAACCGCAGCCATAACAGGGGTCGCCCCGTCTTCGTCTTGATATACGCCGACACCCAGATCAATTTTATCGGCGCGTGTGTCGGCGGCGGCCAGCTTTATCATGCCAATGATCGCGTCTGGCGGGCTCGGCTTTAGGGTTTCGAACATAAGGGCTCTCTTCTTGTTTCTCTCCCCCGCCTACCCTAAAATTGGCACAATGAAAAGAGGGCAATTGGGCATGTATAGTGTCATTTTCTCTTTGCAATCCTGGCGTCCGTCTTTATGGTTCAAAAAAAATTAATAAAAATAGGGAATGGGCACATGGAAAAATTTGAGCAAAACCTAAACGCTTTTTATAATATTATCAGCGGTACAAATTTAAAAACTTTTGGCTTGCCCATCCCGATTTTAGGGGAAATCCCCATCTTCGCCCTGCTCTTGCTTGGCACCGGGGTTTATCTGACAATTATCCTGCGGTTTATGTCCATTACCCGTATCCCGGCTGGTTTTATTATGTTGTGGAAAGGCCGCAAGCCAGGCGACGGGGCAGAAGGGGAAATCACCCCCTTTGCCGCTCTGGCAACGGCTTTGTCGTCCACCGTAGGCACGGGCAACTTAGCCGGTGTAGCCACGGCTATTACCTTGGGCGGCCCTGGCGCGATTTTTTGGATGTGGATGACGGCTTTGGTCGGCATGGCAACCAAATACGCCGAAAGCTTGCTGGCGGTGCGTTACCGGGAAGTTGACGAAAACGGCGTCTATAAAGGCGGGCCGATGTATTATATTAAAAACGGTCTCGGGCCAAAATGGAAATGGCTGGCCATCTTGTTTTGTATCGGTGCCCTCGGCAGTGCCCTCGGCGCGGGCAATATGGTGCAGGCCAATGGCATTGCCGATGTTGCCAACGCCAACCTTGGCGCGCCAACCATTGCATCTGGCTTGGTGATGGCGGCTTTGACATTTTTGGTAATTTTAGGCGGTATTAAAAGCATTGGTAAATTTGCCTCCAAACTGGTTCCCTTCATGGCCCTCAGTTATATTGCTGCCGCACTCATTGTGTTAGCCATGAATTATGAAGGCATTCCGGCCGCTTTTGGCATGATCTTTCATGACGCATTTAACGGCCATGCTGCGGTTGGCGGCTTTACCGGCGCGGTGATTGCCCAAGCCATCCGCTTTGGTGTTGCCCGCGGCTTGTTCTCCAATGAGGCCGGACAAGGCTCCGCGCCCATTGCCCACGCGGCGGCGAAAACAAACGACCCCGTCCAGCAAGGCACCATTGCCATGCTCGGCACTTTTATTGACACCATTGTCATTTGTACCATGACGGCTCTGGTTATTTTGTGCGTCAGCGGAAACTTTACCGCCGTTGATGCCAACGGCGTGACAATTGCCGTTGATCATGCCTGGCAAACCAATTTGGAAGGGGCGCGTATTACCTCCGCCGCCTTTGCAGCTGGCATACCGGGCGGGCAGTGGATTATCACCTTCGCCCTAATGATTTTTGCCTTTACCACCATTTTGGGTTGGTCATATTACGGCGAGCGGGCCATATCCTTTATGTTTGGCGAAAAATCCGTCTTTCCGTTTCGCATCATCTGGTGCGGCTTTGTTTTCCTCGGCGCCATATTGCCATTGCGGGCGGTTTGGACACTGGGCGATATTGGCAATATCTTCATGGCGACGCCAAACCTGATCGCGATTATCTTGCTGGCCGGAGTTGTGGTATCCATGACACGAGGCGGCGATAAGCGCAAAATCCAAAAATACGATGAAAGCGCCCACGCAAAAATTTTACTCAAAGCCGATAGTTAAGCGCGGACTTTAGATATCTATGTTCAGCCATATTGCCATTGGCACATCTGACTTGAAAAAAGCAGGGGTTTTCTATGATGCCCTATTGGCCCCGCCGGGGCTTATAAGGCGCCAAGTTATCCCAGACGGCGGCCCAACCGCATTGTGTTGGGTTTCGCCGCAAGCCGCCTCATTACGCCCCGGATTATTACGGCGCATATTTACGCGACCTTGACGGCAATAAAATCCATATTGTCCATCGTGATCAGAATTAAATTCTCCGCATAATGACGCTGCCATTGGTGCCGCCAAAACCAAAAGAGTTGGACATGAAAGCTTTCATGGAATGCTCTTTAGGTGTTGTGACAATGTTGATTTTGGGCAAGGCCGGGTCAAGTTGTGTGATGTTAATGGACGGGGCGATAAAACCGTCCCGTAACATGAGCAGGGAATAGATCGCTTCCTGCACGCCCGCGCCGCCAAGACTGTGGCCGGTCATGGATTTTGTCGCGGAAATCATCGGGCCGTCTTCGCCGAACAAATCGTGGATAGCACCGCATTCTGCTACGTCGCCGACCGGTGTCGCCGTGGCGTGGGGGTTGATATAACAAATATCATGTCCGGCCTGGGCCAACGCCGTAGACATAGCGCGCTTTGCGCCCTCGCCGTTGGGCGCAACCATATCATGACCATCCGATGTGGCAGCGTAGCCGGTGATTTCAGCGATAATATTAGCGCCGCGTTTTTTGGCATGGTCATAATCTTCCAACACCAACATGCCCGCCCCGCCGGCGATAACAAAGCCGTCGCGGCTAACATCAAAGGCGCGGCTGGCCGTCTCGGGCGCGTCATTATATTTGCTCGACATCGCCCCCATAGCATCAAACAATGAAGACATTGTCCATTCCAGTTCCTCGCCGCCGCCGGCGAACATCACGTCTTGCTTGCCCCACTGGATTTGCTCGACCGCTGCGCCGATGCAGTGCAAGGACGTGGTGCAGGCGGAGGTGATGGAATAATTGACGCCCTTGATTTTAAAGTGTGTGGCCAGCGTTGCCGACACGGTTGAAGACATGGCTTTGGGCACGGCAAATGGCCCGATGCGTTTGGGCGAGCCTTTGTCGCGGGTGGTGTCTGCCGCCTTGACAATGGTCATGGATGACGGCCCGCCGGAACCGGCGATAATGCCGGTGCGTTCATTGGAAATCATGTCTTCGTCCAGACCGGACATGTCGATGGCTTGTTGCATAGCAACGCCAGACCAGGCGGACGCCGGGGCCATAAAGCGCAAGGTGCGTTTGTGGATAATATCTTTGAGATCAAGATCGGCGGGCCGGCCCGAAATTTGTGAGCGAAAGCCGTGGGCGATCATGTCGGCGTCTGTGGTGATGCCCGATTTCCCGGCCCTGAGGCTGGCAGAAACTTCGTCGGGTGTATTTCCGATGCACGATACAATGCCCATGCCTGTAACAACAACGCGGCGCATTAGCTTTCTCCTGTGGTTTGGAACAGACCGACGCGCAAATCTTTAGCCTTGTAGATCGTTTCGCCGTCCGCCTCCATTTTCCCGTCGGCAATCCCTAAAACCAAACGGCGACGGATGAGCCGTTTTAAATCAATTGTGTATTTTACCTGTTTGATATCCGGTGTGACTTGACCGGTAAATTTCACCTCGCCAACGCCCAAAGCGCGCCCTTTGCCAGGCGAGCCACCCCAGCCCAGATAAAACCCAACCATTTGCCACATCGCGTCCAAACCAAGACAGCCCGGCATAACGGGATCGTTCCTAAAGTGACAATCAAAAAACCACAGCTTCGGATGTACATCCAGCTCGGCGATAATCTGGCCTTTATCATAAGCGCCGCCGGTGTCGGCAATATGAGTGATGCGACTAAACATCAACATGGGCGGCAGAGGCAATTGCGCATTGCCCGGCCCAAACAGGCTTTCTTCACCGCTGATGATCAGATCATCATAATCATAGGAAGATTGTATTTTTATCATGGCGGGCCTTTGTGCTAATTTTCCACAAGCTATGATAGCGGAGGCAAAGCTTCAAGATTAAATATACAGTCCCGCCCTTGATTTTACCACAAAATTGCAGATAGCTAGAGCGATGAAACAATATTTTGTCGCTGTCATGCTTATCTTTCTAGCGGGCGCGCAGACCGCCTCTGCCAACCCGCTTGTCGACGCAGCCCGCGAACGGCTTGCCCGTCATGTGGTTTATAACGGCGCTTATGTGCGCCTTTCCTACCCAGGCGGCGATGTGCCAGGCGGGCAAGGCGTGTGTACGGATGTGATTATCCGCAGCCTGCGCGCCGCTTACGGTTTTGATTTACAAAAGCAAGTCCATGAGGACATGGTGGCCAATTTCTCAAACTACCCCGATATTTGGGGCTTGACCCGCCCCGACAGAAATATCGACCATCGCCGGGTGCCCAATTTGGAAACTTATTTCAAGCACACAGGAGCAGATTTGCCGATTACACAAAATGCCGCAGATTATAAACCAGGCGATATCGTCTCTTGGCGC
>QIKS01000203.1 GCA_003233025.1 Hellea balneolensis
TCTCGTCTGGAAATGTGACCGCGCGGGCCGCCATTGTCATACGTCTGGATGTGCCCGTCAAAGCCGTGATATTGCGGGCGACCAAGGCTTGACCGGGATGGGGCCGGGCCGCATGCAGGGCAGGGTGAAACGCGTCCTTTTCGCAGCGCATGGCCTCAAGGGACAGCGCCAGGCCGATATCCGCATGTTTGGCGATTTGCGCCGCGTCATGTAGGGCCAAGACCGCTAAGGCCAGTGATACCGTAGAGCCGTTTATCAAGGCGGAGGCGTCTTTTGACTGCATGTCCAGCTTTGGCGGCAAGCCTGCATTGCCCAGCGCCGTGCGGGCGGACATGCGCGCGCCCTTGTAAATGATTTCGGCTTCCGGGTAGCCGCACATGGCCCCGGCCATATGGGCCAAAGGCGCAAGATCGCCCGACGCCCCGACTGAGCCCTGTACGGGGATTACAGGGGTGAGGTCATAATTTAGAAAATCCACAAGCCGCTGCGCCACATGGGGAGATACGCCCGAATGGTCAGAGCAAAATGCATTGAGCCGCAGCAGCATGACCGCCCGCGCCGCGTCCGGGGGCAATATATCGCCAAGGCCGGTAGCGTGGGCATAGATGATTTTATCTTGAAACGCCTTTATGTCTTTCACCGCAATGCGGGTGTTTTTAAAGGCGCCCACGCCGGTGTTAAATGAATAGATCAGCGGCGCGTCATCAGCCGTCCAGGTGTTTTGTATGAGCAGGCGGGTTTTTTCGAGCTTGCGGCGAACCTTGCTTGAAAGTTCGACCCGCACCCCATTGCGAGCAATATCAATCACTTGCGTTATTGTTAATTGTTTGTCGCCAATCACCATGCCGCCCATCTCCATTTTCCCCGCAAATATGCGCGCGTCTATTCGTTCCGCACTCTACCGCTTTGTGCAAGAAGTGTTAAGACAAAAATAGAGAGCGGAGGATAATAATTTGAACAAAAAACCGATCATTGTTGATAGTGTCTGCCTGTAGCTGTGCGGCAGTTGGTAAGGCTGGAGGGTTTATGGGGGTGTCATGCCCAGGTGATTTTCTAAAACCGCGGCTTGCCTGCGGAAATAGAAAAGGCGGTTTTTAAGTTTTCGCCAGCCATGTCCCTCATCGGGAATACGGATATAGGTTACATCAATACCGTTAGCGCGCACGGCACGCACCATTGTTTCCGTTTCAAAAATATCGATACGGGGATCCATGACGCCGTGGGAGAATAAGACCGGGACTTTGATGCGGTCGGCTTGGCGTATGGGAGAATTTTTCGTATAAAATGCTTTCCATTTTGGATCCGTGATGTCGCCGTATTCAATAATGTCAGATGCTTTAAGAGCGGGAGAGGCAATTGCCCCGCTGAGGACCTTAGTCAGATCGTTGTTTCTGTTTTTGTTCAGTGAAAATAAAACAACAAGCCACTGCGCAGACCTGGTTGGAATGTCTCGACATGACCTGCGTCTTCGATCACTTCTGCACGCCAGCGAAGTGTTGACGGGGCGTTTTGGGTCAGCAAAGATTCAAGGTTATTGAAGACGTCTCTGCGACGGCGTTCATTGCCCTTGGTGCCAATTGCGAAAGAAAAAACTACAGATAGATCAGAGTTTTGCGACATCATGTACTGAAGCTTTGGATGCAAAACGCTACCATCCGGAGCGCTGCTGCGAACAATGTATCCACTGAACAGCTCTGGTTTATGTGCCAGGGCAAAGGTTGTAAATATTCCAAAGCGGGACCAACCGGCCAATATGCGATCATCTGTAATCCGGTATTCCATTTCGAGGAACGGCATGACTTCCTTTTCGATATGGTCAAGAAACCGGTCCGCTTGCCCTCGGCGCCGTGCCTCTTCAATCACGGGTCGGATATCGCTGCGGGTGCTGCGCGTGTGATGAAGTGAGACAATGATCATCTCGGGGATCTGCCCATTCGAGCTGAGATCTTGAACCACATTATTGGTCCATTCGAGGGCCTCATTGTCGAAAGCAAAATGAAACAAAACAGGGTAGGCCTGATCAGAATTTGTCGAGTAACTCGCTGGAAGCTGGACGTCGAAAAGACGGTCGCCTTCCGGATATTGGGATTCAATAACATGGTGAATGCGATTTAGGTCTTGCTCCGATGCATCCTGTGTTTGCGCAGAACAAGCATATAGCAACGCCAAGCTCAACCCAACTATCACTTGAGTGATGCGCGCAGTTATCCGTTTGGTTTCTTGAATCATTATAGTCTCCTTGATTTTGAGGTATGTCTGGCGAGGAGTATTTGTCTGTCAGACTTTTAAAGTAAAACTGTTAAGCCGCTAGATGAATAGCCGCGCGCTACATAAGTGCGAATAGCTCATAGGGCAGGCTTCAGGGAAAATGAGAGATAGGCGGAGTATGCTGTCGCAACGCAGATGGATGTCAGATAGATGACTGGCAACGCATACATTCCGGTGGCGACCGAGCTTATGAGGATCAGGAAAATGGTTGCCAATCCGCCGAGGACTAACAGATACCCGTGCAGGCGTTGTGTATTTGCCCAGATTACGCGACTGCTCAATGTCCAGCTATTGCGAATGCCGCCAAATCCATCGCGGCGCGTGGTCGTAACATAGTTACCAATGCTGAGGAAGAAGAGAAGCATCAGTGCATAAAGCGCCAGATTTGGCCAATGCCCATCAAGACGTAATGTTGACATCATGGGGATCACAATCTGCATGAACAACCCAATGACAGGGCCAAACAGGAGTGTGGCAACAGCGAGCCTTGTGGGTTTCCCGTGGGGGGACATATTTTTGCGGTTTGACCAAATGGTGTAGGCAAGTCCGGCCCCACCCAGGGATGCAAATAGAAGCGCTGGCACACGTGATTTGTGACCAAAGCAGCTTGTGAGATAATTGAGCTCCAATGCACTAAGCGCGATGCCAAGAAACGCGGTCAGGCACACGATGCCAAAAGCAAGAAGAAGGATATGTTTCACGGCTTGCTCGCTTTTTGCTTCAATTTGGATATCGTCTTGGATGAAGTTTTGTCGGCAATGCTGGTAAGTAAGTTAACAATCCCAATTACAGATTCTTCTGTAACCGTGGTGTTGAGGTGGTAGATGATACTGTTGCCATCTCTCTCTGCCTCAATCAGACCGACCGCCTTCAAGGTTGCGAAATGCGTCGACATTGTTGCCTTCGAAACATTATAACCGTCTGCCAAATCGCCAGCGGTGATTGGTCCGGATTTTAGCCGTTCAATAACGTCACGCCGTATGGGGCTATTGAGAGCCTGGATGATTTCACCAATGGTCATATCGATCTATTTAGATTTAAATCAAATTTGAGTCAAGTCGAAATACGGTCCACTTACTGTAAAGCGGTACATTAATTGAGTTTTATCTATGAACTTATGCTCCACATTCAATCATTCCTTAAGGCTCACCTGATAGACGCGCTTCAAATTGGCCAGATATCTGCACACTGTTACGTTTATCAGGGTTAGTGTGTCATAATAGAGCAGATCCGAGCGAATGAAAATAAATAATGAATAAGGGGTGTCAATGGCAACCATATTATACGCGGAAGACGATGAGGCCATGCGCCGGTTTTTCGAAAAAGCACTGGAAAAAGCGGGCCATCATGTGATTGCATGTTCGGATGGAGAGCGGGCATTGAGAGCGTTAAAGTTTGCCGATGGCGCTTTTGACCTTTTGCTCACCGATATCATGATGCCGGGCTTGGACGGGGTTGAGCTTGCCAAACAAGCGGAAATTTTATCGCCGGGGATCAAGATCATGTTTATCACCGGCTTTGCCGCCGTTGCCAAACAAGACCCCAGCACCGATGCCGAGGCGAAAGTGTTGTCAAAACCGGTTCATTTGCGCCAATTGGTCAGTGAGGTGGGTAAGCTGATCGCTGCCTAATTTTCCTGTTGCATTTGCACCCATCTTTGGCATATATCCCCTTCTTACTTGACGCGGTCTTGCCGCCAATCCGAGTAGGGCGATTAGCTCAGCGGTAGAGCACTACATTGACATTGTAGGGGTCACTGGTTCAATCCCAGTATCGCCCACCATTCTTGCATTCCCGGTCGGGCCTTGGGCCCTCCTCGCCTCTTGATTTATCTCACGGCAAGTTCGCGTAGCGAACGCCTCCGATGGGGCGCGCATTCGCGCGGCGCCCGGTCGGGCTTGCCAAACACCAAGGGGTGTTTGGTACGGGTTTGTCTCTGATCGGTTCCATCATTTTACATATCTCACGGCAAGACGCTTCGCGTCGTCTTCTCACCTTCATGATAGGGGCAAAAATTTTGTGCAATCTCGAACATATTTCTTGTCTAATGGCGTGGTTCTTAGTACCTGTTGGTTATGGCGAAGAAGAAACAAAAACCTTTGTGTTTGATCACCGGTGCATCGGCGGGGATTGGCGTGGCGTTGGCGCGTGAATTTGCAAGGGAGGGTTGGAATTTGGCCCTGACAGCGCGGCGTGAACAGCCGATGATTGAGTTGGCCCGGACGTTAAAAAGCGAATTTGGGACACTGTCCCATATTATTCCCGCAGATCTGG